>CAYXQX010000233.1:0-6308 GCA_964467485.1 uncultured Porphyromonadaceae bacterium
ACTTATTGGTATTAATTTATTTCTTCATGACTGATAGAATTTCCTTTCTAAGCACATCTTCTTCCCTGTATCCCACCAGTCGTTTTGCCACCTTTCCCTCCTTATCAATAAGAATTAGTGTAGGAAAACCAGCCATTCCGAAACTCGATGTGACAATCTTTTCGGCATCCTGTAAATGAGTCCATGGGGAGTTTTTCTTCTTTACAGTTTCAAGCCATGTTGAGGCTTTCTTATCAACCGAAATATCAATTATCTCGAGTCCTTCACTATTAAGATCTGCATAAATATTCTTAAGATAAGGAACGAGTTTGTCGCAGTATGTGCAACCAGTAAACCAGAAATCAAGCAGTACATACTTTCCCCTGAATGATTCAAGCTTAATCATATTTCCAGATGAATCCGGAAGGACAAAAGAAGGTGCTGGCATACCTGGCAAGGTAGAGGTCATGGCTGTGTTATACGCATCTACCTCTTTGTAAATATCTGTATATGCAAATTCGCTTAGTTCATTCAGGTAGGGGCCAAGATTTTCCAATGAATCAGTACGATAAATTGGTTTGAGGATCATTAGTCCGGTATAATTTGGATTCTTCCTCAACTGGGCCCGCATGAATACTAATCTTTCCTCTTCAGTAATATTATAGAGCCGCATTGCCTCATCCTTTGCCTCATCTGTCTCCGCCTTCATGTATACCTGGTAGGCATCTAATACCCTGGTTGTAGTTGAATCCATGCCTCTTTTATACTCACTGTACCGATCATTATTATGGGTTCCTGAGGCAATGAAATTATTTTTTGATGAATATGTTATTTCAATCTTACCCGGCTCCAGAATAAACTCCTGTTTTTTCCGATAGGACGGAACCTGCAGATAGGCCATATGAACAGTATCAACCCTTCCCTGATATGTGAAAAAATTGTCGGTCACCTCGATCGTATCCATTTTACTGTCATTGATGAGGAGTACAATAGAATCCTCAGCAAAACCTATATATCCTTTAATCTGACAATTATTATCTGTTTTACAAGAAAAAAACAAAGAAGCAACAATCGCAACAAACGCTAGTATTCTAAAGTTTTTATTCATTCCTTTCTCGTAATATAATCCAACTGGGCTAACATATTTTTACTACATCTAAGTTCAATATCTTCCCCAGTTTTTCAATCTTATCTGCTATATGCCCCACACCAATGGCACAATGATGGGAAGGGCCCTGTTTCGACCATTGATTCATGAATTCCCGGGCTCCTATGGAAAAACGATAACGGCTATTCGTATTTCCTATTTCCAGCACAGGCCCTGGGACAGATTCACCTTCAGCAACAAGAAGGAATATTTTGTCCTTCCCCTCAACAACTGAAAGAATTGTAACCGGACCATGTTTAACAGTCATCTGTATAGATAATCCCTTACCAGGTTTACCATGATAAAGAGGCAGTGGCACAAGTTTTACTTTTTCCTCTGAAATAGCCGGATGTGCAGGACCATCGTGTCCAAGCAAAACCACATCATCAACAAAATCCATGAGATAGAATTCAGAAAATGAACCGCCTGCACCAAATTCATCCATGATCTTCATTGCCTGAGCATTTTTAACCTCACACTCCCCGGCAACTGGTACATGATTACCTGTTAACAAAGTATTTCCTGCAATAACAGAGGTGACAATATTCTCATAATCATTACCTTCCACACCTTCGTAGTAATAAGCCATGGAACCCAAGTGATGATTTGTCACCAGTTTATCAAGTGCCAGCGAGGTTCTTGCTGCTCTTCTGATTTCTTCATGTTCACATTCAGGAAGTACTTCAAAGGAGGACGAAAACTCTTGTATTTTTTCATGTATCTCAATATCAGTAGCCTGATCTCGCAGGCTTTTCAACTCACACATCTCAAGCAATTCGATGTGGGTGCCGAAAACGGCAGATTGTTTTGTGAGATCAGTATAAACATCCAGCATCCCATTATAATAATGCCCCAGGATGCCCAAACGGTTATTCCGCATTGTTGATGCAACACAGGCGGCTTCGGTCCATGATTTTATTTCTCGCCAGGATTCTTCGTCCTGCAGATAACCTGTCACAAAATCATACTGAATGCCTGATCGATTAAATACTGAAGCGATCTCAGGAACAGAACAGGCCTGACAGTGTTCCAGCCATACACCGGTCATTTTACCCCGATCACCAAGCTGATTAAAAGAGGTATAATCCAGAGCTGCTACCGGCTGAAGGTTTAATACTACAACAGGTACTTTAGCTTTTTGAACTACCGGCAATACCGTTGAGGAAAGAGCATAGGTAGATATGTACAGGAATACTATTTCAACATCAGAGGATTTAAACAGGGAGCCGGCCTCGCGGGCTTTTATGGGATTATCAACCATGCCCGCATCCACCACCTCAACACCAAATCCTTCAATTTTTTTCCTGATTTTTTCCTGATATCCTTGTAATTTCTCAAGCAAACCATCAAACTGGCCCCAATAGGTATCAAGACCGACACCAAATAATCCTACTTTTAATTTTGACTTCATATTGTATTTTCATCAATATAGCCAGCCTGTTCAAAACATCGATTTATTCCTTTGTCGCAGCAACCACTCCCCTGAAATAACCAATTGACTCTGCTATCCCCATAAAGGGATTATCCATGTTTCGTTCGTGTTCCAAACTAACAACACCGGTATAATTGACCTCCCTAAGCATATTAACAAAAGCAGGAATATCCAGTATACCCCGTCCCACCTCGACTGAATACCCCAGTTTAGTTGCTCCTGTAACATCCTTTAGATGAATGTCAAACACTCTGGAATGATATTTCTTCAGATCAGCAACCGGATCCTTTCCATTTCTTCTGTCATGTCCAATATCCAGACACATACCCATTCTGGGATCCAGATCTTTCACATGCTCCCAAACATCATCAGCATCCGGGAACTTATCAATATCCGGTCCATGCAAATGGATGGCATATTTCATATCATACTCAGCAACCTTTTTATTGACATAAGGAAGCAGATCATATGTAGGTATTCCAACAATAATTTTCACCCCCACCCTTCTGGCATATTCAAAAGCCTCATCAATCTCCTTTTCCGAATTCATATACAAAGGACCAACGCCATATCCAGTAACTCCAAAGCTTGCTAATTTCGCATGAAAATCCTTTATTTCCTTATCGGTACTCGTCAATGGTAGATGAAAATTCTTAATACATAAATAATGAACATCTGTCCGTTTAAGTGTTTCCAGAGTTTTATCCAGATCAAACTTGGCAAATGTATATCCGGCTATTCCCAGGTTGAAGCATTCATCTGTCTCAGGAGCCGGCTGAGGATCTGGTCGTTTAGCATTCTGTCCATAAACAGTTTGAGAAAATATCAGAAATAAAATAAGGACTCTTAGTAAGGATTTCATAATTGTTTTTTTGATGAATTCAGTACAACAAAAATAGTCAAATTAGTGAGTAATTCCATGTTCATCGATTCGAAAAGGACTCCGGTGGCCCCAGGTAAGACTCCTCTACCCCTCCTGTATCAATAATAACTTTATCGATTATAATCCCGGGATCTACCATCCATATTTTTAATGTATGTTTTCCTGATGTTTTTAGATTTAGTTCTCCCTTTAGAGTCATGAGATTGTAAATCACATCCTTATTCCCTCTCGTATAGCTTATTATTTGGGGATCGTCTTCGTCGAGCGCCACCGCAATACTCAATCCATAATCAGCATTAAGGGGATTACTGGGTGAGCAGTTTAGCTGTAAAACAGCCAGCCCCATGGTGAACGTATATAAGTCGTATTCCAGTAAAGGAGAATTTATCCTGATGTTATTGATATCACTAATTCTTTTTACATCAGGAGGGAGTACTGTAACGGAATTTCCTGTCCGTCCCAAACCTTCAATAACATCCCAATCTGCTTCTTTCCCAGCAGTTTTTCTGGAAAAATGTTCTGCTTCCATAGATATATATCCGTTGCTCTCAACAAATCCCTTAAGGTCTTTCGGAGCAGGTGAAATAGGGTTAAACAGTTCTATTTTCACTTCATAAAGATTATCAGCACTTGCATAATTTATATCGCCATTCTTATATGCCTCCTTTTCCTCTTTCGACATATTATCCCAATCCAGCCACTCACCACTTATAGAGGATGACCATTTAAACTTAATTCTTCCCTCCTCTGCTATCCCTTTGGGCGCTTTCTCCCAGTCGATATTCACCCAAATCCTCTTCTCATCATAAATCACTCCGGCTGATTCATCCATACTGATCCACTCGTGCGACAGTTCTGCTGACCAATACACTGCTCCATTACCAATATTATACAGATCTATAAAACCTTTGTCGTTATTGTACACACTAAAAACAGGTAGCTGAGACTGATCGCCACCTTCCGTTGCAATCTGCATTCGGGGCTGACCTTCTCCTGAGTATGAGTTTAGTGGCGGCATATCCCACTGATGCCACTGTCCTCCCCAGGGGCCGGGTAATGAGGCCATATGATCCCATTTACTGCCAACGGTCAATTGTTCCCGGTTGTAATGATGTATCAGTGCATGAATATCATCCTCAGCTTGCTGGGCTCTTGCCGCATATTTGGCAGCACTGGCTCGTTTTTGCTCACCATACACAATACTCTTCTGAGCATTTAGTACTTTGATATTTTGCAAAGCCGTCCCTTTCACATTATAGACAACTGTCTGAAAGAAAGCATCTTTCTTTTCATCAGGCATAGATTCATAAACCTCATCAACTCTTTCAATCAGATTATTATAAGAGGCTATCCGGAGCTGAACCTCATCATCATAGTTATTAAGACTGAACCATTCCCATGAAAGTTTTTTCTCACGACCATTCCACATAACCATACTTTCCGGGCGGCGTGCATATCCGAGTTCATAGTGTTTCTGCATTATTTCCATAAGCTCGGATGCATATTTATCACCAAACTCTCTTGCTATCCATTGTTTAATAAATCCGGATGTATTCTTATTATCCCAAACTGATATATCCCATGCCATCTGCATAAAATATTCGATATTCATTTCTGCAGGATTTATATCACCAACATTCACTACCCAAAGCTTATCCACCCCAAAATCATAAGCCTTTTTCATTTCAGTCCAGGTAAGCCCCAGAGGAGTCGTGCAGGTCCATGAATAAGCAGTAGTAGCTCCATTAAGCCACTGGAAGTGGTAATAAATACCAGATCCACCCGATCGCTGCTGCTCCTCAATATTCGGTAACTGTCTGATATTCCCAAAATTATCATCCGGCCAGCAGATTATCACATCATCCGGCACTTTCAATCCTTTATTATACAGACCAAGCACCTCAGTATATGGAATCAATACCTGGGGAATCTTAGTAACATCCTTGTTTACCCACTTTTTTAGAATATTTCTTTGATCAGCAAATATCTCCTCCAAAACAGGAACATTAATATCACTCCCGGCCTGATCATCCTTTCCCCTCTTGCCAATAGTATACATATTCTCATACCTGCCGTTGGTTTTCACCCTATCCTCCCAGTATTTATAAACATAGTCTCTATTGTTTACATAGTCCCAAGCCTCATCAGGATATTCCACATCCCATTCGGCGCCACCGATATTATTCCTGAGCATAGGCTCAATATGTGATGATCCCATGACGATCGCATATTCATCAGCAACAACCTTATTATCAGGATAATAATTAAAGGGCTTTGTGCGTTGATGCATGGCTGGCCAAAGAAGATTTGCTTTCAAACGTAAAAGAAGTTCGAAGATTTTCGCATAACTTGAAGGACCAATTCCCTGCCCCTCCTCAGGAGCATGGGTATATAAGGCCCAGGGACGCAGCCCCCACATCTCATCATTAATGAAGATACCACGGTATTTTATCGAGGGAGATTCGAGAACATACCTACCCGACTTAATCACAATTTCTTTCTTTTTTTTCGATGGGACATCAGCAAAATAGTACCACGGAGAAACACCTATCTGTTTAGATAATTCAAAAACTCCATATGCTGTACCTCTCCTGTCACTTCCGGCAATTACCAGGGCTTTTTTAATACCCGGAAAAGGATTACTGATAATCTGTGTAAGACAAGACTCCCATTCGCCCTCAATTTCTGAAACATCAATCTTCTTGCTGGAGATTAGTTTTTTTATTATTCCACTCGACTCAATTGATCCAATGATAACACTATACTCTTTAGCTTTGTTTATATCGGTAATCAACAAAGGTTTGTATCCTGTAACTCTCTCAACATCATCCACAAAAAGACCTGCACATAATTTCACCGTTTTATCA
>CAYXQX010000234.1:0-5374 GCA_964467485.1 uncultured Porphyromonadaceae bacterium
CGCTTTCCCTTGCCTGTTTGCTTCTGACGAGAAGAAGTATTTATCCTGATCTATTGTCGTGATGCCTTCAATTTGTGTTGAACCATTTTTGGGTAGAATATATCTGCTTATATCTCCTTCAGAGAACCTGTTCCCATTGAAGTTCCTTAACACAGTAATTAGTGGGAAGGTAAATGTATATCCAGATAAAATAACAGTTTTATCATCAGGATTATAAGCTGCACCAGTTATAAGTCCTTTGGGATTAATAATATCTACCATTTCTAAGCTGTAAGTACCGGGCTCTTTTGGGCAGGAATATATATATGAGAGATTATCTCCCCAGTTCTTTGTGAAAATATACAAACTATCGTTGTAGGTCATTACGGCTTCAGTATCATAATTGGTGTAATTAGGATTATGCTTAAAACTTCTTTGATCCTTATAACTGAAGTTTATGAGCTTTGCATCAACACTATCACATTGTGCTGAAAAGTACTCATCAATAGATATTTTATAGATGCACAGATCCTTCCTTGAACCAAAATTATTTCCAAAATCTCCAACATAAATATAGGAGTCATCATTACAGATATCTTCCCAATCTCTGTGTGCGGCATTCCTGATAATAACCTTTCGCTTAACTTCTCCATTAGTAGTATCTATCTCATATAAAGCAGGTCCATCCCCAGAATCGTTGTGAGTAATCAAGGTGTTGTTAACATAAATTAATCCTGATGTTTCTAATATGGAGTCATTAAGGCTGCATAGAAGATTAGCCTGCTGCCCTAAGCCAGAGCAGCTAATCACAAACAAAATAGCTATAGTTAGGAATATCCTCATCCTTTTATTTATTTTCGTGACCATTAGATCTTAAGCCATTATTATGACATGTCCGCTTTTCAATAAATATTTCATAAAAGTATCTATTTCTCTTCTAATTTTTTTGACTCTGGTATCTCATTCCCTTACACAAGAGAAACAAGAAAAGGTAAAAAAAGAGCCCTTCGCGGTTGCGGCATATTACATGCCCCATAGAGGTGTTAGTCCCGACCAGCTACCACTGGATAAACTGACCCATATTATTTACTCCTTTTCCAGGGTCAGGGATGGTGAGATGATGGTTCATGAAAGAGCCGGGAATATAATCAGGGAATTAGTAAAGCAAAAGGGAAAATATCCTGATTTAAAAGTGATGGTTGCATGTGGGGGCTGGGGTGCTGATGGTTTTTCTGATATGGCTGTTTCTGAAGAATCGAGAAAGAAATTCGCAGAGAGTGCTATACGACTTATAAAAGAATATAGTCTGGATGGTATAGATATGGATTGGGAATATCCCGGGTTAGTAGCAGGCGGGATAAAACACAGGCCAGAAGATACCCAGCGTTTTACTCTGGTAATGAAATCTTTGAGGGAACATATGGATCAGCTAAAACCTGATCTGACACTAACTTTTGCTTCAGCCGGATGGCAGCATTATTATGAGCATATTGAAACTCTTGAAGTGATGAAATATGCTGATTTTATGAATGTTATGACTTATGACCAGGTAGGGGGTAACTCTACCTATACCTCTCATCATACTGCTCTGGGAAGGATCGGCAAAGAAGATCTTGAGGGATATCCACTATTAGATTTTTTTGAATCCAAAAAGGAGGAGATAGGAAAGCTGGGTTATAATCTGGATCCGAAGTCGGCCGAAAAGATTATTGATTATGTGATTGATCTTGGAGTTGACCCTCGAAAAATACTGATAGGAGGAGCATTCTACGGACGATCATGGAAAGGTGTTCCACCTGAAGGGAATGGTTTATATCAGCCAAACGTTAAAATACATATTGGTTGGTGTTCATATTCCCGAATAAGATCTGAATTTGAAGGTAAAAATGGTTTTATCAGGTATTGGGATCCGGTAGCTAAAGCACCATATTTGTATAACTCCACAGACAGTATCTTCATGTCTTATGATGATCCCGAGTCGCTGAAGCTTAAGACGCAATATGCCATTGACAAAAAGCTTGGCGGCATAATGTTCTGGCAGCTCAGCGATGACACAAAAGAGGAGAATAGTCTGCTGAATGCCATCGACGAGGTCGCCTCAAATGGGGGCCACTAATTTTCACTATCTTCCATGTTCGAAATATAAACTAAAACAATCATGAAAAAGTTTCTACCCTTAGTCTCTCTTTTGATCATGTTAATTGCAGGAAATCAGCTGGTAGCCCAGGTTGATTACAAGAAGCAAGCCTACGATCCTACATGGGAATCCCTGATACAACATCCCGAAGCCGATTGGTTTAAGGATGCCAAGTTTGGTATTTATTTTCACTGGGGAGTTTATAGTGTTCCTGCTCATGGCAACGAGTGGTACCCTAGAAATATGTACAGGGAAAACAATAAGATATTTGGATGGCATAAGGAAAATTGGGGAGACCAGAAGGAGATTGGCTATAAAGATTTTATCCCGATGTTCAAAGCTGAGAAGTTTGATGCCGATGAGTGGGTTGATCTATTTGTGAAATCAGGAGCAAAATTTGTTGGTCCGGTTGCGGAGCACCATGATGGTTTTGCTATGTGGGATAGTGAACTCACGGATTGGGATGCTGCTGATATGGGGCCAAAAAGAGATATTGTTGGAGAGCTGGAAGAAGCTGTTCGAAAAAGAGATTTGAAATTCATGATGTCTTTTCACCATGCCTGGAACTGGAGATATTATGAGTTTGCATTTGATTATGATGCTGGAGACCCCAGGTATGCAGGCCTCTATGGAACACCGCATCATAAAAGTCAGCCCGAATCAAAAGAGTTCCTCGAAGATTGGTTAGGCAAACTGCACGAAGTAATAGATAAATATGAACCTGATTATATGTGGTTTGATTTTGGCTGGGGTGCAAAGACTTTTGAGCCATACAAACAAGCTTATCTGGCTTATTATTACAATAAAGCCGCGGAATGGGGGAAAGATGTTGTTGTTTCCTATAAGAATGATCATTTGCCTTTAGGTGCCGGAGTTCTTGATCTCGAAAGAGGTCGTCTGGATCATCTAAGAAAAGATATTTGGATAACAGATACTTCGATAGATAAAAAATCATGGTGTTATGTTGAAGATCCTGATTTAAAATCAGTCAACACAATGGTGGATAACATTGTAGATCGGGTAAGTAAGAATGGTAACACCCTAATGAATATTGCTCCTAGAGCGGATGGGACGATTCCTGATGAACAAAAGGAAAGACTGCTTGGGATTGGTAAGTGGTTAAAAGTGAATGGTGAAGCGATATATGGCACCCGTTACTGGAAAGAATATGGTGAAGGACCAACCGAATTCAAGGGAGGTAGTTTTATCGATCGCAAGGGCACCAGTTATACAGCTGAGGATATCAGGTTTACTACAAAAGGTAACTGTCTTTATGCTATAGCTCTTGATTGGCCGGGTGAAAGCATGCTTATTAAATCCCTGTCAGATATTGATGATGACAAAGTGGTGTCGGTAACTCTCTTAGGTTACAAAGGTGAGCTGGCCTGGGAAAAAACAGACGAGGGAATGAAGGTCCATTTCCCTACAGAAAAGCCATGTGAACATGCCTACTCGGTTCGAATTGAAAGCAAGAAATGAGGAAGATGAAGGAGTTCTAAGCCTTAATTGCTCAAAATCTTAACCGGTCCCAGTAATCCTGATTTTTCTAATTTCCAATTATCGCGGATATTAATGTTGGTCATTGTATACCTTTCTTCCTGAGGTTTCCCTCTATCACCAACAAGGCGGTTGTGCCAGTTGTTTACAACGGTTATTTTTAAGCTGTTTTCTCCTGATTTGATAGCTTTTGTCACTTCCATTCTAAAAGGTTTAGTCCATACGATACCCAGGTTCTTCCCATTTAGTTCGATTGCCGCAATTCCAACATCTTCAAGCTCATTGAGTTCGATCCAGTATCTTTTTGACTTGTCTTTTTCTGTACAATCAAAGGTGTTAGTATAGGCTACCTTACCGGAGTAATATTTGATGCCGTCATTTGATGATGTAGACCAGTCAAACAAGTCTTCGGCTTCAAATGATTCCGGACCTCCCCATGCAGTATCAAAAGCAAGATGCCATGGGCCTTCAACTTCCATCAGGGTTTGCAGTTCAGGCCAGTTAGATTTCTCGCCACCTTGCACATCAGGAGAAATTGAATCCGTGAAAACTACGAATATAGAACCATAAGGATCAAATTTAAGTGGGATAGTCGTTTGTCCCCGGTTTTGTTTGAATGCTACTGCATCTCTTTTTTCGCCGTTTATGGGATCCCAAATTTCAGGCTTTTTGCCTCCTACTCTGAATTTAACCCCAACGGTTTGAAAATCATCCGATTGATTGCAAACGAAGTATACATCTGAATCATCGACTGTGTAGTGTATGTAATCCAAATGGGGGATTTTTTTAAAGCTTACAATTTCAAAATCCATTGGAAGACCAACAATTTGCATAAAGTAATTGGCTGTATATCCCCAAAACAAATGGCCTTTTCCAACATTACTATTACCCTGCTTCTTTGGCTTTGGCCCCCATAATTTATCAGTTAAGATCTGAAATTCTATTTGGGCTTTATCCCCTCCAACCAGGGTTACCATCCGCTCTGGTTTTGGCCCTATAACAGTGGCTCCTTCATTAAGTAAGAGCTCTACCTTTTTTAGAGCTGCAAGAGATATGACTTCATGATCTGGAAGAACCAGAATCTTATACTCAATTCCACCAGGGACAAGTAATTTCTGGTTAACTACTTCTAATTGAAGAAGTATCTCTTCGTTTGTTATATCATAATCATAACCAGGCAATACACTAGCGGGATCATCTTCCTTGAGCCTGGCGATATTTGGAACGTGATCGCCATAATAATAAAGCACATCAGCTACAAACTTGCCCTTTTGTACTACTCCCTGAACGCGGTTTATATAATCTATGAAGCCATCAGAATAATCCCACCAGCTAACTTGTGGGTTGATATGGGTTCCTGCGAAATATTCCTGACCGGGAATACCCATCTCTTTTGGTGAATTTGTAAAAGTGTGGAAAAAAATCATATTCAGTCCGGAGCAGAACTCATGGTCCATGCTTGGCTTGTGTTGCTTCCATAAAACTTCATACCAAGCTGGCTTTTTTATTGAGGTGAAGGCTTCAGCACCAACCAGTTTTTTCCCATAAATATGGGCTGCCGATGAAGCTTGTTTGACGAAATATCTGTTTTCCGGATTGGGCCTGTGAGGAGAAGGAACCCAGAATTCACTCATCACTATATCGCTGTGTGAATAATTTGTTATCCCGTCAATAGGAGCCGCATGTGGTCCGGCTGATTCGGGTTGAATACCCATATTGTATTGAGCAGCCTGATCCGCAAAGGTTTTGTAGTGATTCTCA
>CAYXQX010000234.1:5384-6301 GCA_964467485.1 uncultured Porphyromonadaceae bacterium
TACTGTTCGCCCTGTTGTCAATAATCTTACCTGCTACAACCGGCAGATACTTAATAATATCATATCCAGTGTGTTTCTGGAAATCATCGGCAAAACCAGGGCTCCAGTTCATCCCACCGCATTCCCAACTGTCTGTCTCAAGATGTTTTAAAACTGTTCCGGCTCTGGGGCCAGCCTGTTTTAGAAGAGGGTCAACAACCTCATCCCAGTATTTAATAAACACATCTTTTGACAGATAATCCAATACATGCCCTTTCCAATTATCACTTGAGGTGGAAACATGTGCGCGTGTGGGAGTATATCCAAATCGCATGATTGTCCACTTGCCAGAAGGAGCATCCCACGAAATCTTACCATCTGATGATAACATAGAGCTAATGTCTAGTATATCACCAAGTTTAGTGTCCTCTTCCCCCTTTACAGCAGGGCTGTCATCCAGCAGAAACCTGCAGTCAGGAGCCGAACCTCCTAATTCACGAGTACCAGTTTTAGCTGCAAGGTTGCTAATTGGTTCTCGTTTTGATTTGCCTTTGGCAGGAAAAGCTAATACGCAAATATCTTTATAGTAATCAAAATTATGATCCGGAGTGGCTAATGTTTTTTCAACTCGCTTGCCACCACTGACTTTTGTCTCCGACCAGCAGATCTGTTTGGCAGCATCATCCAGGGTAATGGTAGGTCCACCCAGGTTCCAGCCGCTTTGAATAGATAAGCCAAGCTTAAGATCTAACCTTTCTGCCTCATCCAGTGCATGGATAAAAAGTTTTGTCCACTCCGGGCCGGAAAACATTGGTCCATTGGGTACGGGAAGATCGGGACCCCAGTTAAGCTCGGTTCCGGCATCAAAGATCATGGCTCCGCTGAAACCCTTGTCTTTCATGGCCTCCAGATCTTTGGTGATGGATTCCATCGTTACA
>CAYXQX010000235.1:0-1760 GCA_964467485.1 uncultured Porphyromonadaceae bacterium
GAAGACACCATTGGACAAAATTTGTACTATAATGAGAAAAAAACTCTGGCTCTTGAGGGCTATTTCCAGGACAGAATATCGCTTAAAAATGGGTTAAACCTGATCCCGGGAATAAGGATCGATGCTCCAGGCTACTTGAAAAAAGCTCTGATTCAACCAAGACTATCAATAAATTATGAGTTAAACCCACAATTAAGAATCAAAGCAGCCTGGGGAAAGTACGATCAATATGTTGTTCAAAGCTCTGTATTGGATGAAGCCGGTAATTACAGGTATTTCTGGACCTTAAGCGACGGAGAAGAGACTCCTCTCCAAACAGCTAATCACCTCACTGCAGGCATAAGTTATCAAACACCGAAATTTAGTTTTGGCGTTGAATCTTTCTTTAAAAGGCTAAATGGCCTTACACGTTATGTTTACCTCCCCAATTTTATAGAAAAGAAGATATATACCGGAGATGGAATCACAAGAGGCTTGGATTTTCTTTTTGAAGCCAAGTTTAAAAAACACTCTGCATGGCTTGCTTATACATTGAGTCAGACCGTAGAACGATTTCCCTATTTCACCTTCAGTAAATACAGGAGATCCCCTCAGGATCAACGACATGAGCTAAAGGCAGCATTACTTTTGGATTTCCATCCATTCTATTTTTCCAGTAACTATGTCTTTGGCTCAGGGTTCCCCGACAGAAGCATACAACAGTTTCAGAGAACCACTACTAATCTTTTGTATTCCAGATGGGATATTTCCGGTGTCTATAAAGTTTCTTTCAAAAAGTTTGATATGCAGGCAGGCCTTTCCATTCTCAACCTCTTAAATTCCGAAAATATCAAACTTCAAAACCTTGTAAAAATACCAGATCTGCAAGGAAAAGCTTTTAACGTTCTGGCAGAGGCGGTACCTTTTACTCCCACCCTCTTTTTAGTAATAAAGTTTTAAATTAGCCCAACCTAAAAAACTAAAGAATGAAAAATAGAGAATCTGGTTCTATTCTATACCTCATAGGCCTTTCGGTAATTGCTGCTCTCGGTGGCTTCCTGTTCGGTTACGACACAGCAATAATTTCAGGCACACTAAGTTTTGTGAGAGATCAGTTTGCATTGAATTCTATTTCCGAAGGATGGTTTGTAAGCTCAGCCTTAGTTGGTTGCGTGGCAGGTGTGGCTGGAGCGGGAATACTTAGCGACCGTTTTGGACGCAAAATATCACTCATGCTTGCGGCACTGCTGTTCTTCGCCTCAGCTTTTGGATGTATGCTTGCACCAGGTCATTCATTTCTTATTTCAGCCCGCCTTCTTGGTGGTATTGGCGTTGGTATAGCATCAATGCTGTCGCCATTGTACATTTCTGAGATTTCCCCGCCAAAAATCAGGGGGCGCCTGGTTGCACTTTACCAGTTTGCTATTACACTAGGCATTTTAGTTGCATATTTTGCCAATTCCTGGTTTCTTAAGAACTCCCAGAACACTGATATTGCAATGACTGGAAACATGGAAGTGATCTTCCAAAAAGAGGTTTGGCGAGCTATGCTTGGCAGTGAATCAATACCAGCCCTCGGCTTCTTTATACTAGTTCTACTGGTTCCTGAAAGTCCCAGATGGATGGTATTAAAAGGCCGTGAGAAAAAGGCCCATAAAACCCTGGCAAGAATAAATGGAACAGGAATAGCAGATGAACAAATTTCAATTATTAAGAATACAATAAATGAAGAAGGAGTTTCAGTACGAGGAATGATCAAACAGGGGTATCTGTTTCCCCTT
>CAYXQX010000235.1:1770-6294 GCA_964467485.1 uncultured Porphyromonadaceae bacterium
ATTATTGGAAGTATTCTCGCTCTGTCGAGTCAGCTAAGTGGAATTAATGCAATAATCTACTATGGTCCATCCATTCTAAATGAAGCCGGATTTAAACTTAGCGATGCACTTGGAGGACAAGTGATTATCGGGATATGCAATGTGGTATTTACCCTTTTAGCCATCTGGAAAATCGATCAAATGGGTCGTAAGCCCCTACTAACCACAGGACTAATCGGAATGATTTTCTTCCTCACAGCTGTAGGATTTCTGTTTTTCTTTGGAGTAAGCTCGGGAACTGTCATGCTTATTTTCATTTTAGGATTTATTGCCTTCTTTGCGTTTTCCTATGGCCCGGTAATATGGGTCTTGCTATCCGAGATATATCCAACCCGCTATCGTGGCAGAGCAATGTCTGTAGCAACTCTAATTCTATGGGGAGGTAATGTTTTTGTAGGACAAATGGTCCCTTGGTCACTGGAAAATCTGAAACCTCATGGAACATTCTGGATATTTGCCCTGATGACTATTCCAGCCTTGTACATCACAATCAAACTGTTGCCTGAAACAAAAGGAAAATCTCTGGAAGAAATTGAACAATTTTGGAAAACAAGAAAAATGTGAAGCTCTGGTAATCAAATGAGGAGGCACAAAACAATCCCTTCTGAAGAAACAATAAACCGGCTATAATAATTGTAAATTGTATCGCTGAAAATAAAAGGCTATGAGATATAATTTTCTGGGTAAATCAGGATTACAGGTAAGCCAGCTATCTTTAGGTACATGGCTCACTATTGGTGACCGTTTGGACGATAAGGATGCTGAAACCCTGCTTAGCGAGGCCTATGATGCTGGAATAAATTTCTTCGACAGTGCAGAGACATACAATAATGGTCAATCTGAGCTTGCTCTGGGAAGATTATTAAAAAAGCTTAATTGGGAGAGGAGTTCCTACCTGGTTTCCAGTAAAGTGTATTTTGGTGATGGAGGAACAATGCCAAATCAAACCGGACTAAGCCGTAAACATGTTTTTGAATGCTGTCATGCTGCCATGAAAAGAATGCAGGTGGAATACCTGGATTTATTTTTCTGTCACCGTCCGGATAAAACAACTCCGATTGAGGAAACTGTATGGGCAATGAACCACCTTATCCAGCAAGGCAAAGTACTCTATTGGGGTACATCAGAATGGTCGGCCCAGGAAATTATGGAAGCTCATTTAATAGCCAGAAAAAGAAACCTTATTGGGCCAACCATGGAACAGCCTCAATACAATATGTTCGAAAGGGAAAAGGTTGAGAATGAATACTCTCAAATCTATAAAACAGTTGGACTTGGAACCACAATCTGGTCGCCTTTAAGCTCTGGAGTCCTAACAGACAAGTATTTAGATAAATTTCCTAAAAACACCAGACTGAGCTTCGAAGGGCATGAATGGTTAAAAGAAAGATCATACTCTCTTGAAAAAGTTGAAAAAGCCAGGGAATTAAATGATCTGGCAAAAGAATTCGGCACTACCCTACCCAAGCTTGCTATTGCCTGGTGTATAAAGAATCCTGATGTCAGCACTGTAATACTTGGTACTTCAAAAGTTGCACAATTAAAAGAAAACCTCGATGCCCTTAACTGGGTAGATGTTTTAACTCCTGATATTGAAGAGAGCATTGAGGAAATTCTAGAAAACAAGCCGGTGAAGACGCTTTTTTGAACTTCGCCAATTCGCCTCAGTCCTCAGTCCTCAGTCCTCAGTCTTCAGTCTTCAGTCGGCAGTCTTCAGTCTTCAGTCTTGAATCTTGAGTCTTGCTTTTGCCATCTTGCGTCTTAAAAAATCACCTTCCTCCCAGTCCCCATCTCAATAAAATCATCACCATACGACTCTCTGAAAAGCTGAATCTGCTTATCTCCGGTGCAATGGGTGCAACCACATTTTTTGACACCCATGGAGTTGAATTCCTCAATAATGCTATCAATCTGCTTATCTGAATGTTGCCTCAAATGAAAACCACCTAAAACAGCATAAATATCTTTCCCAAAATCCTTCCTGATTTTTTCCAACATATAAGAAATCCCCGGATGAGAACACCCAACTACCACAATCAAACCTTTTTCATGATTCACTACTATACACTGCTCAGGAATTTGGTCGCCCATCGTACCGCTCGACCATACATTATCTGACACTTTATAAGGTTTAACATCGCTTATAGGTTTTGAACCCTTAGCTGCTACCCAGTTACTTAACTCCTTGTCCTTAAAATATGGAAGGTGAACCGGAATATCAGTTTTCTCATCAAGAATCTTAGTTAATCCTCCTATATGGTCGTGATGATTATGAGAAATAAATATTTGATCAAGGGTGGATACGTCCACTCCCGCTATGCCAATATTTTTATACAAAACATCTGGTCTCGTACCGGTATCAAACAATATCTGCTGCCCACCTGTTTCAATTAAACATGAGAATCCCCAATCAGATTCAGTTCCTTCAAGGTACACATAATTATCATAGAGGATAGTAATCTTCATTGTGCTAACAGGTATTTCACTTAATTCTACAGTTTGCCCAAAAACATTGTTAGTGAAATATAAGGGCATTATCAGGATAAATAGATATTTCATCAGTTTTATATTTAGTTTTTAATAAAGTTATAAAAATTAAGCCACCTGTTTCCTACCTTTATAAATTCTTAAAACAGGTATACAAATTATTTCAGCATGTTTATCAAAAGCTTGTTATTATTGATCTTGATCTCAGGGGTTTTCGCCTGTTCTCCTGATGAAAGTCCTGAACAATTTCTCATACCGCGCCGGGACAAAATTCCTGATGATGTTCAAAAAATGAATCCCTCAACCAATCTTTACCCTCCAATTCTCCACAGCAGTGATTTTGAAGAACCCATTCCTATCAACCATTACACCAGTAAACTTAAGTTACACCCACTCTCAATAATATGAAAACCCTGATTTCACTCTTCCTTGCAATTTTCCTTTTCGCCTGTTCTCAGCCCGAAACAATTTTTCTCGATGAAATGGATATATCCACAATGGTTTCCGGCTGGGGTAAACCTCAAGTGAATAAATCAATCACTAATGGACCCCTTTTGATAAACGGCGAGGAGTTTGAACGTGGGATTGGTACTCATGCCACAAGTACTTTTCTCATTGACTTACAAGGCAAAGCACTGGAGTTTAGTGCCAGGTTTGGTGTTGATGATGCCTCGGTGGAAAATGGCAGCATCAAATTCTTTCTGATTGGTGACAAGAAAATCATCTGGGAAAGTGAAACAATGAAAAAAGGATCTGATGCTCAGGATTGTGTAGTTAGTTTAAAAGGCATAAACCTACTCGGACTGCTCGTTACTGATGCAGGAGATGGCATTGCTTATGATCATGCCAACTGGGCAATGGCATCAATAAAATACAAGAAAATTATCCCCCAGCCTGTTGAGAGAATTGCCGAAGAAGGCATCATCCTTACCCCTCCTCCACCCGACAAGCCCCGGATAAATGGGCCCTCCATTACCGGTGCCAGGCCAGGGTCTCCCTTCCTCCACAGGATCCCTGTTACCGGCATACGGCCAATGAAATTTGAAGCACAAAATCTGCCAGCCGGATTATCCTTGAATACTGATACAGGGATTATTTCAGGAAAAACTCCAAATGATGGAGACTATATAATAAAGCTGAAGGCTCTTAATGCAGAAGGATCCGATGAAAAAGACTTCACCATTAGAGTTGGTAATACCCTCGCTCTAACCCCGCACATGGGATGGAATAGCTGGTATATTCACTACGATAGAGTGAGTGATGCAATAATGAGGGAAGCTGCCGACCAGATGATAGCCACTGGTATGGCTGATTATGGATATCAGTACGTTAATATCGACGATTGCTGGATGGTTAAACTAGATACCGATGATCCGGAAATTGGCGGGCCACTGAGAGAAAAGTCGGGTAAGCTACTTACAAATAAGCGCTTCCCCAACATGAATAGCATGACTGCATACATCCATGACAAAGGACTTAAGGCAGGGACATACATCTCTCCCGGACCCAATACCTGTGCCGGATATGCCGGCAGCTATAAGCATGAAGCTCAGGATGCAAAAACTTTCTCCGATTGGGGGTTCGATTTCCTGAAGTATGATTGGTGCTCCTACGGTCGGGTTGAACCGGCAAAAATCAGACAGGATTACATCGCCCCCTATGACCTGATGTGGGGTGAGTTGAAGAAACAAAAAAGAGATATAGTCCTTAACCTTTGTCAATATGGTATGGATAATGTCTGGGAATGGGGTGGAAATGTTGGGAATAGTTGGAGAACAACAGGCGACCTCGGACTGGCAGGAGGATCGGCAATGCCCGGATTTTATAATATCGGTAGAAGTAATGCAGACCACTGGGAATACGCCAAGCCGGGAAACTGGAATGATCCGGATTATATACTGATCGGTTGGGTTGGGAGTGCCATCAAAATGGGAGAAGGTGTAAAAACAGACCTGAGCCCTAACGAGCAATATTTCTATATGTCGATGTGGTCACTAA
>CAYXQX010000236.1:0-6274 GCA_964467485.1 uncultured Porphyromonadaceae bacterium
GTAGTATTGTTGATGTTCTTAACCATCATGGTAGCTACCTGGATGACCTCCTTGACTGGATTCCTGACGAATTGAATGGTAAGGTCTATCTTGGATCATCCTACAAAATGATAGATAAAATTGACCTGGATGGAATAGTCAACCAGATATTTAAGAACAAGAAAGGAAAGTACAGTAATCAAGAAGTGGAGGTTGACAGTATCCGTTTTGACATTATAAAAAACCGTTTCCAGGTTACTGCAATAGCTAAGGATAATGGAAATATTGAATTTGAATTGGATAGGGCTTTCTTCTCCTCAGTGTTCAACTCCCTGGCATCAACACCTGCAGGTAATCCTTTTATAGCTGAAGAAGGAGAAGCCAGAATTAAAAAAGATCTTATCAGGATATTAAAAGGTGGTAATAATGGTAAGGGACAAGGAAGGAATATCCAACTTGGGATTCTCTCCACGGATCTGGGAAAAAAGAATAAAGAGATCAGTGGTCCGCAAAAGGCAGCTGAAGATCTGGTTAAACTTATTAGAGAAGTAAGGCTCCAAAAACCGGAATTGAGTAGGAACAAGCAAGTTGTGCGAGAAGCAATACAAGCTGCCTATGACATCGTAATGCCTGAGAATCAAGTCAGTAACGAAGTATTCAGATACAACTTCTATCTGTACCAATTTGAAGAAATGAGAAAGGCAAAATTTGTAAGGCTCGACAATGAAAGCAAGAGTGTTGATTTGTCGAATTTAAGAGGCTTCATACCTGTGGAAGCAGACAAGAATTTCTCCCCACTATTAGTAACCCCTCATTTGAATGCGGAACTATCTTCCTATAGTGAGACTTATGAGCAGATCATGTCGTTACCTAATAATCAGCAGTTTGGTGAGGAGTTCCTGGAACTCAGCACCGACCTGTATCAGGCTGAAGGCTATAGCAGAGAAACCAGTATCAATAATATGATAACTCAATTGCTCTTGCTGACAGGACATTTATCTGTTAAGGATCTTGCGAGGGCCAGGATAACTGAAAAAGTAAACAGGGAAACTATTGCGGCGGCCAAATGGGCTGTAATGCAAAAACTAGGTAAGGCTTAAAGAGTAATTAACCTATAGTTTAAGCTCTTCAGGATTTCGTCAAAATTGAAGAGTTCCTTGCCGTCCAGTATCTGGTCGGCAGGGTTAGCTTTTGGTAGTTGCCCAAATTTTTGATGCATTTCCCAAATATATTCGATATACCATTCAGGCTCTTTACCCCACCTCAGGTCTTCTCTTTTTCTTTTAATAAACTCATCCTTGGGCAGCGTGATAAAAACCTTGTAGTCAAATAGATTGGTCAGATCGGTATTACAAAAAACCAATATCCCTTCCACAATGGTGACATCATTACTTTTCCTTGAATTAAGGATCAACTTATTTAGATGTTGGAAGTTAATGGATTCGGGACTCTCCCAATCTATATGACCATTTATCCTGGGAATTTCATCCTTCGGGAAAACGAAGTTGTCCTGATCAAGTATATTGACCTTTACTCCTGATTTTATATAGAAGTCGGCCATTTTTCTTGCCAGAAAACTTTTTCCCGCACGGCTAACACCGCCAATTCCGATTATTCTTGATTGAGAAAACATTGGCGGCAAATATATATGAAAAAAGGCGCAAATGCGCCTTTTGAATTCTGCTTTAACCTTTTATTATGTATTTTATCATTGTTCCGAACTTCGGTCGTTTTCCAACCATAATGATGGATGATCTGAAAATTCTTCCACCGGCCCAAACTGCCAGGATAGTAAAGATCAACATCCCTACCACACCCAGGATTGGTTGCCACATCGGAATTTCTACCGGAGTAGACTGACGGACAAGCATTAGCATTGGAGTGAATGGTGGGAAGAGTGAAACCCAAGTGGCAAAACTACTCATGGGATTCTGAATTAATGGCATCATCAAAAACATTGGAATAAGAATAGGAAGCATTGCAGGGAACTGTATGTTCTGTGCATCCTTCGAATCATTGCAAGTTGAGCCCAGTGAAGCCATAACGGAACCGTACATCACCACTGCAAAAATCAGGTATACAAAGAACCAGGGAAGAACATCATAAGGAATAGTAAATGGCAAATCATCCATTTGACTCATAGTCAAAAACATTCCACCGATATAGATACCCGCGGTAGTCAAAGAAACTGCCAAACCACCCAGAACCTTGCCCAGCATAAATTGCCAGGGTGTAACGGATCCTAATAAAACTTCTGCAATACGATAGCTTTTCTCCTCCATCACTGCCTGCAATAATGGTATGGCCGACATCATTATCATCATAAAAATCAGCAACATCATTATATAAGGAACCAAAAAGCTTTCCAATTCATTGCTACGCTTTGCATCAACAACATCACCGGTTTTAGAATCTACAGAAACCAGACCCATTCCTTCGGCATCCACGAATGCAAATAAACTATGGACCTCTGCTTCGTCTAATCCCTTTTCGGAAATCCTGGTTTGACGAATTAAATCGTTGGATTTATTGGCTATCCAACGACGGATATTACCCATTGCTGAATTTTCCGCATAATATATTATCCTTGTTTTATCACTATCCGTACCAGGATTTATTACATCAGGGCCGATATGGACAAAACCATGTATCTCTTTATCTCTTACTCGCTCAGATAATGCTAACTTCTGCGCCTCAAAATCGGATTCCTTATCTATAACTTTGAACAAAAATGCAGGGCCATTCTTCTCACCGGATTCTTCATCGATGATTTCATTAGCATTCCTATATTCAGCTGTTTTTACAAGATAATCACCAACAGATTGAGATTCATCAATCACCAAAACAGTTTTATCCTTGAGGTCAACTTTATCTTCTAGTAACACATAGGCTGCAAAACCGCCACCCATCATTATAGGTAGCAAAACCAGGCTGACAATAAAGCCTTTGGTTCGTACAGCTGCTTTGTATTCTCGTTTAACTAATATCCAAACTTTATTCATGATCTTCAGTATTTTCAGGTCTTGCTATACGGATAAATATATCATTCAATGAAGGCGAGGTAAGTTCAAATTTAATCACCTTTGTTTTACTCATGATAGAACTTAGAACTTCCTGAGAATCTGCATGCGGTTCCATTCTTATCTCCTGAATGGCGCCAAAATCATTAACTCGTTCCACCCCACGTAAGTCTTCTAATGCCGACATTCCCAACTCTGTTTGAACTCTGAGGGTATCTTCTCCAAATTTTTCCTGAATAGAAGCCAATGTTCCGTCAAGAACTTTTTGCCCCTTATGAATCATGAAAATGTAATCGCACATTCTCTCAGCAACAGACATATCATGTGTAGAGAAAATAATAGTTGAGCCTTTATCACGAAGTTTGAGTATCTCTTCCTTAATAATCTCGGCATTAACCGGATCTAAACCACTGAACGGTTCGTCAAGGATAATTAAATCAGGATAATCAATTACGGTAATAATAAACTGAACCTTTTGGCTCATTCCTTTACTAAGAGCTTCCACCTTTTTATCACCCCATTTAGTGAGGTCAAATTTCTTAAGCCAATTATCAGCCTCGGCATCCAGGTTTTTTACACCCTTCAATTCTCCGTAGAATTTTATCAGGTCTTTAACCTTCATTTTGGAGTATAATCCGCGCTCTTCAGGTAAATATCCTACGTTACCCAGCTGGGAACCGATCAATTCCTTACCGTTAACTTTAATATTTCCATTATCCGGGTATAGGATATTCATAATCATTCGGATAGTAGTAGTTTTTCCCGATCCGTTAGGGCCGATAAAACCATATATGCTGCCTTTGGGGACATGCAGGGTAAGATCATCAACGGCCTTATGTGTACCATAAGTTTTCGTGATGCCTTCCAATTCAATAATATTCATGAAGCAATTATTATGTTTAACTATCTGGATGCCAAAATAAGACAAAAATTTGCAATATTATCTAATAAAATTCAGATCCATTGCATCCTCATCCTGAGCACGTTGCTGGTAATTATGGAAATTATATGTAAAGGTCAGGGTAATAACCGGCGACTCAGGTCTGAGATTGGTGAATGACTGCAGGTCTTTACTGGCTGTTTCCAGATTAATTACATATGTTCTTAGAATATCCCTTGCACCCAGTGTGAGTGAAGCTGCCCTTTTCAGGAATGTATGAGTATACCCGGCATTCAGCATGAAGTTCCCGGACATACGGCCCTGGAGCATTATTGTTGGTCCAGTATATACTCCTGAGAAAGTTAATCTCGAATTAGGGCTGAACATAAACATTGTATTAATTCTGCTTGACCACTGCACCGATGAACTTGCAACATCAGACATCATATCATCAACAAGGGAAAAATAATATAAGTTCCCTGTTGCAACCAGCCTGAACCATGAGGTAAAACCAAGATTACCCATAAATTCGGCACCAAGAGAATTCGACCTGTTGGCATTAACAAAACCCATGTACATATTTCCTTCCTGATCTGTATTAAAAACCTGGGAAGCCAGGTCATTAGTCTGACGATAATATCCTTCAACTGAGAACATTCCAATCTTAACTGGTTGCTGGAAATTCAGTTCCATAGAATTTGTAAACTCGGGGCGTAAATCAGGATTACCGGTTCTTATTGTTTGATCATCTATAAACTGAGGAAAGGGATTTAGGAGCTGCCGATTTGGACGGTTAATCCTACGACTAAAGCTTAACTGAACTTGCTGACCACCCTTTAATGATTTCGACAATGAACCACTTGGGAAAAGACCTAGTTTTGAATAACTGTAATCCTCATCGGAAGTTAGTTGGTTAATCAGCCTGTCGGTGTATTCTGCCCTTAACCCTATTGAATAATTAAAGCTTTTTAGTGGGCCTGACCAAATTCCATATCCGGCAAAAATATCCCGTGTAAGAGTTGCATCATTTGAATATTCAAGAGATTTCATCCAGTCTTCGGTCTCAAAATCATAAGTATCCATAACAAACTCATTATCTTCAAAGTAATGAGAAATTTGCGAGCCAAGTTCCAGCTTATTTGATCCAAAAGGCTTTTCATAGTCTAATTTAAACCGGGCATCCTTGATCTTATTCATCTCAGTGCTACGGCTTCTAGGCCAGACGTCCTGAGTATTGTTCCAGTCGACATCTGTTAAGAATTGATTTCGGTCCTGTGTAAGTTCCCCGTTGAATCCTCCCGCAAAAATATTTATATCAATCTGATGTCCTTCCTGATCAAACTTATGCAGCCAACCAACTTTCGGATTCACAAAAAATCCTTTCAACAACAGTCCATTGGTAGCGAGTGATTGTTCATCAACACCATCCTCCGTAAATCCACGGAATACCTTATTATTTAAATCAATATCAAAATTGAGAGGTCCGAAATTGCTACTGGCGGAGAATGTGTTCTTGTCGTTTAAATCATAATCCAGCCCCACATTTCCACTATAATTTTTTACTGTAGTTGTTTGCTCCAGGTAAGTATTGTATTCATAATCCCTGCCTCCAATAATACTGGTTCTGTCAAGGTCACCTTTAACATCAGTATAATAGCGGGTTGCTGAAACACCACCATAAATATTAACCTTATTCTTTCTGTAATTTAAATTCAGGCTCCCAATGTATTTATTATTCCACCCAGCCATTAGTGTTAGCATTGAATTGAAGCCGGCCTGACTTTGTTTTTTAAGAATCAGGTTAATAATCCCGGCATCACCTTCAGCTTCATATTTTGCTGATGGGTTGGTTATGATTTCAATATTCTCAACCATATCCTGAGGAATCTGCTTAAGAAGGTTGGTTCCTGTCGCAGGAGCAGGTTTGCCATCTATTAGCAAAATATAATTGGAGCTACCCCTGAGCAGAACATTTCCTTCTGTATCTGTAGTAATTGACGGAGCATTTTCCAGAACCTCAACAAGGTTGGTAGCCCCGGTATTTTTAAACTGGTCGACGTTAAGGATCTTTTTGCCATCCTTATAAATAACCTCCGGCTTTACAGTAACAATCTCAACCCCACCAAGTTGTTGGGCTGATTCGGCCAGGACAAGCTCACCTGTGTCATAAACAGAGGAGGATGAACTAAGATTAAAAGTTTTTACCTGAGTAGTAAATCCGATATACTTAATGACCATCAGATAGTCTCCCCATGATACTTTTTCAATAGTAAAGGAGCCATCAGCCCGACTAGCAGTTCCAGTGACGAGAACTGTATCCGGTAAGGAATATAAGACAACATTAACGTTGGAGAAAGGTTCATTATCTGTTGCATTGATGATTTTCCCCTTGACC
>CAYXQX010000237.1:0-1235 GCA_964467485.1 uncultured Porphyromonadaceae bacterium
ACAAGGTTTAAATCAAATCCTTCGAAGAAGGGTAAAGTATTGGACAAAGGATTCTGGAAGTTGACACGACACCCAAATTATTTTGGTGATACAGCCATTTGGTGGGCTTTTGGACTTTTTTCAATCTCAGCTGGAAGCTATTATCCTATAATCAGTAGTGTTTTAATGACCTTGCTAATCATAAAAGTATCAGGTGTTTTCCTTCTGGAACGCTCACTCAAAAACACCAAACCGGCTTATCAGGAGTACATCAGGAAAACAAGTGCGTTTATTCCATGGTTTAAAAAGAAGGATTAAGCTTACAATTTCCATTATTTGATTGAATTTCAGGATGTAACAGTTTATTTTTTAAGCCTTTGATAGATATACCGTCCTTTTTCTTTGAACATCAGGAAGTCTGTTCCTTTGAGAGCTTTTAGATTATCACGGCAGCTTTCAGTATCACTATTTTGGAGTGACTTTAAAGAAAGCAGCCAGTAGAAATCAGGAGAATATTCTTCTACTTCAAAAATCATGTCATCTAATAATTGGGTTGAATCAATTGTCATAACAAATTCAGATCTTCCTACTCCATAATCAAACAAAGTCTGAAAATCTTTCTGGATCAGTCTGGGATAAGCAAAGAAGAAAAAAATTGAAGGAACAAGGACAGCAATAAGTAATGTTATCACCCATTTGTTCCTGTTGCTTTTCTTTTTATTCTGCTTATTCATTACATCCATATTAAAGAGGAAATTGTCACGGATTTTTGAATTTTTTTCAAAAACGAAAAGAATATCTGCTCTTTGTTTATCAGTCAAATCATTTTCATTGCCTATGTATTGAACCAGACACTCTGTTTTTTTCATCCAAAAGGCTGTATCGTCTTTATAGCCCATTGATTCAGATATAATTTTCGGTTCATGTCCCTGAACAATAAAATGCAATAATTTCCGAAACTCAGGCTTTAATAATTTTATACGTTGATTAATATCCTTTAGGTTTTCATTCTCTTCAGCAAGATTAAAAACCACAGAGGGAACATCATAAATATCAACATATTCATCAGGAGAAACTGGTATATCGCCTTCTTCTTTAAATAATCCCGCCATTACTATTGCAGCCATATCCTCCGGTACCTCTATTCCTCCTTTGGGGCAATCCTTCATGCCCTGTAAAGCCGCCATTGCCCAAGCAGAAATTATTTCAGATTGACAATTTTCTTTACTTCTCATAGTTTTATTTCAGGGATATTA
>CAYXQX010000237.1:1245-6263 GCA_964467485.1 uncultured Porphyromonadaceae bacterium
TAACTTTCTTTGTAGTATTGAATAATATAATCGTTGGCAATTTTATGGACATGAAACGGATTTTGATAGTAATCATCTTCTTTACTTCTTTAGGATCATTTGCCCAGGATAAAACGAAAAACATTTTATCTGTATCCTATTTTGGTGAGATGATAACTCATCCTGGGTTAAGAATAGGATTGGATGTACCTGTAGGTAAATGGGGTAAAAAAAAGGACAATCTTATTTTTGTTTCACCATCCTTTGGGTTCTTTAATCACAAGAGATACCAAACCAACTTTTTTTTGTTGCCAGAACTTGCATTTAATAAGCAAGGTAAGAAAGGATCTAATTTTTATGCCGGTGCAGGAATAGGTTATCAGCTAAGCAAAGTACCTAACACCTACATAGTTGGAAGTGATGATCTTGTTCATGAAATTTCAGCAAGTCATTGGTATTTTCTTGCGAATGTTTTTGTTGCAATGGAAAAACCAATTCCTTTAAAGAGTGAAGGTAACTTAAAAGTATTTTTGAAGCCTCAAATTGTATTTGCATATCCACATTTTCCAACCCGACTTAAATATTTTATTCTGGAATTCGGGATAAAGCACGACGTTAATTTTTGATTATGAAAACATTATATAAATACATATTATTTTCAGCCACCTTTATAAGTCTGTTTTCATGTGAAAAATTTGATATCAGTGATAATGCAGATACTTTTTTTCACGTTAAAATTAATAACACAGAATTACCTGTTTGGGTAAAAGGAAATACAGAGAGCAAAAAACTAGTTATATATATTAACGGAGGCCCCGGTCTTACTAGTATTGATGTTGCTCATGCCGATATGTTTGGGTGGTCTGAAATACTTGAAAAGAAATTCGGGATGGTATATTATGATCAACGAGGATGCGGAAATTCACAGGGTAATATTCAGGAAGAAAGTCTTACAATCGCTCAGTTTGTTGATGATTTATTTGCTATTGTGAATGTATTGAAAAGTCAATATGAGAATACCAGCATTTACCTGATGGGACATAGTTTCGGATCATATATTGGGGCTAATTACCTAATGGATTCTGTTCGACAATCAAAAATATCGGGATGGGTAACTGTAGATGGTTCATTTAATTTTGACAATGAATTGCAATGGGATTACAAGAGATCATTTTTAATAAACATAGCCAAGGAAGAAACATCAAATGACAATGATTTAGAATACTGGTCAGATGTATTAACATGGACTGAAATAAACACAGTAATTTCATCCGATGACCAAAAAGACGAATGGCGTGAGTTTATTGGGAATCCGGGTGAGAAGTTAATCCCCTTAGAAGAAGGACAACTCACTCTAGGTCAACATCTTTCTATTGACTTTTCTTCTTCGTATAACCCCTTCCATGCCTACCTTTCTAAAAATCAGGAAATTGTAAACACCACGCTAAACAAGGAAGCCGAAGGCAAAGATATTATTGCTGATGTTTCGTCAATCACCATACCTAGTTTGTTTTTATGGGGAAGATATGACGACATTATTCCGATTGAGCAGGGTTTTGACGTTTACAACAATCTTGGATCAGTTGTAACTGCCAAAACCTTTGTAATCATGGATAAGTCTTCTCATGAACCTTTCATAGGTGAGCCGCAAAAATTCCAGAATTCAATAGTGGAATTCCTGAATAAGCAATAATTCAATCTTTAATGACCATTCAAACCAGCAAGCTGATTACTTAACGAACTTTGCCTTATTCAAGTAGTCAAAGCTTTCTTCAACACTCTTTTGAGGGTTGTCGGTATATCTTTCTACCTCCACATACCAATCCTTCATTTTGTTTTTATTCATCTGTTTAAAGATGGCCTCAAAATCGATATCCCCGCTGGCTCCAATTTCTTTTTCATCCTTGATATGGGTAAGGATAATCTGCTTTTTGTATTTTTTAAGATATTCAACCGGGCTGGCTCCACCCACCTGACACCAATACACATCTAATTCAAATATTACATTGTCCTTATCAGTATGTTCAAGCATGTAATCATAGATCACATGATTACCTATTTTCTTAAATTCTCCAGCATGATTATGGAAACCGAAGAGAATATCAGCTTTTGAGGCTTTTGCCCCAACCTTACTGAAATAATCGCAATATAATTTTAAATCGTCGAGACTGCTTTTCTCACTAACCGGCATTGATGGCTGAATCATATATGAAAACCCAGCTTTATGATGAGCTTCAATCGCCTGATCCCACCACGCCCAAACTTCAGACTCCTTCTCTTTTGAATATGAATGCCCAAGATGAGCACTTGTAGCTTCCATTCCCAGATCAGTAACTCTTTTCTGAAAGTCCTTTGGATCAAGTCCATAGACTTTCCCATCACCATAACCAGCCGTCTCCAGGTTTTTATATCCAATCTTCGCAGCTAACTCAAGTACCGCTTGAATACCATCATTTCTAACCATATCTCGTAAGGAATATAGCTGAAGTCCAATATTCTTTGCTCCAAATGAATTAAATGTTGAAGCTGAAATAAACTGTGGGGCTAGCGTACTGCCAGCAGCCAGAAGGGCTGTTTTCTTTAGGAATTCTCTTCTATTGGTCATTTGCGTGAAGTTTAGTTCGAATAAGCTGCAAGATACCAGTTTTATTAGTTTCTACCAGTTTTTAAACTTCATTTCCTTACATAAATAGCCCCTGCAAAGTGAATCCATAGATTGTGAATCCAGTTTCTACCCGCTTATCCAGTCTTTGGCTATAGCGAAAGACATACCAAAGGAATTAACTAAAGTAGTCTACTTTTTTACTTCCCAACTTTTTTCTGAAGAAGCAAGTATTTAAGAATTGTTTATTGACTTAGTGTTTCGATTCACTATTTTTACTCCTGATTTTGCACAACATGCAAGCGCCCCTTTAACTATTGAGATCCTATGCCAAAAAACAAGCTTTCCTACTTCACCATAACAGTTGCCCTAGCTGGGTTCCTCTTTGGTTTTGATACTATCGTAATATCCGGGGCTAACCTTCCTATAAAAGAATTATGGAATACTTCTCCGCTATTTCATGGAACCTTCATAATGTCAATGGCCCTATGGGGTACTGTTGTGGGAGCTTTAACCGGAGGAATGCCAACAAACAAATTCGGAAGAAAGAAAACTCTATTTTTTATAGGGATTCTTTATGGGATATCGGCAATCGGATCAGCCCTTGCACCGGATCCATATACGTTTTCGATATTCAGATTTATTGGAGGGATTGGGGTTGGTATTTCAAGCGTATCTGCTCCAACTTACATATCTGAATTGTCGCCAAAGGATAAAAGAGGAAGATTAGTTGCTCGTTATCAGTTTATGATTGTCTTTGGAATATTGATTGCGTTTATCAGCAACTATTTACTAAAAGGGGTTGCAGGCGAAAATGACTGGAGATTTATGCTAGGAGTTGAAACCATTCCGGCCATAGCATATACAATTATGGTTCTCTATATACCTGAAAGCCCAAGGTGGCTTTTAGTTAAAAAGAATGATGAGGCAGCGGCACGAAAAGTTTTCGAAAAAATTGGAAATAAGGACATTGACAAATCAATAAAAGATATCCTAAGTTCTATTGAACCCGGCACATCCGGAGTTCTATGGAAGAAGATCTATTTCAAGCCGATAATGCTTGCCTTCCTGATTGCTTTTTTCAACCAGATGTCGGGTATAAACTTTACCCTCTACTATGCCCCGGAAATCCTGGAAAGAGCAGGATTAGCCAGCAAAGAATCTCTCATGAATTCTATTAGTCTTGGCATTGTTAACCTGATTTTCACCATATTAGCTATCTACCTGATCGACAGACTAGGAAGAAAGAAATTACTACTATGGGGATCTATCGGTTATATATTGAGCCTTGTAATGGTTTCCTGGGCTTTCTATACAGGGGCATCATCAGGATTCCTTTTATTCTTTATATGCTTCTTTGTAGCATCTCATGCTATAGGACAGGGAGCAGTTATATGGGTATTTATTTCTGAGATTTTCCCAAATAATGTAAGAGCATATGGGCAAGCCCTGGGAGCCGGAACTCATTGGATAATGGCGGCTATTGTAACTCTACTCATTCCTGTTTTCCTTGATAAAGAAAGTGGGGTATTTGGTGATAACCCCTGGCCAATATTTGCATTCTTTGCCGTATTTATGGTGATACAATTGCTTTGGGTAATCTTTAAGGTTCCTGAGACAAAGGGGAAGAGTTTGGAGGAGCTGGGGGCGGAATTATCAGGGAAATAATGGTTAATGGTTAATTGTTAGTGGTTAATTATGAATTATGAGTTATGAGTTATAAGTTGTTAATTATAAGCTTATTATTATTCCTTCCAATTGAAGATGGATTTTTGCAGGAGATAATCACTGACAAAACTTTGGTTGTTTGGGTTTCTCTTGATAACCTGGAACAAAGAGGCGGCTCGGCATTTACGATTGATGACGGACAAAGTAATTTTGATGGGATAGTTTTCGGTGAGATTGACACAAAGCGATGGATGGCGGGTAGCAACAATTTTAACCGTACAGAAAAAGATCAGTTGGCATATACTAATGAAACAGCTGGACCGGATGAATTTGTACAAATAGCTGTTATCTATAACGGGAATAAAATATCAATATTCAGAAACGGATCTGCCTATGCTTCATATAATATTGAAGGGCTGCAGGAATTCATAAGCTCTGATTTAGTTGTTTTGTTCGGTCTCCGTCATCTTGAGGCAGGTGACCCATCTAACTCTTTCACTGGAAAAATAAAAGATGCCAGGATATTCAGGGAGGCATTGAATTTAGAACAGATAAAGGATTTAAAACCCAGTACGGTATCAAAGGGTCCCCAACCTTGGGCTTGGTGGGATTTCGCACATAATGGTCTCCAGGATGTAACCCGGAGATTTACCCAAATAAAACTGGTTGGGGAGGCTTATATAGATAATGGTAGCCTGGTGCTGGGAGGAGAAGGTGCTTCTCTGATAGCATCAAGAGATCTCCGTGAATTTGAATGGGATGTGAGTCA
>CAYXQX010000238.1:0-6219 GCA_964467485.1 uncultured Porphyromonadaceae bacterium
GTGTGAGCGCTGTAAAACCACTGAGATATACTTTACAGCAGTTCGATCTTGGGCGTTATTTGAAAATCCCCTAAAATTTGCTATACACAAACTAAAATATCAGCGAAATATTGGTCTCGGAGAGGTCTTAGCGGAACCGCTAGCGAGATTACTGTTCGACTGTGATTGGGATATTGATCTAATCACGGCTATTCCTCTTGATATGGATAGAAAACAGGAAAGAGGATTTAATCAATCTGTATTGCTGGCTCGTCCTCTGAGTTGGGTGTCAAAAATACCATTTAATGAGAAGGCAGTAACAAGGTCTCGAAATACTAGATCACAGGTTGGGCTGTCTAGAGATGAGAGGAAGGAGAATATGGCTGGAGCGTTTCGCAGCGATACAAAAATAGTAAAAGGGAAATCCATCCTTGTAATTGACGATGTGATAACCACCGGATCTACGATCAATGCTTGCTCAAAAGCCATGATTGAAGCGGGCGTTGAGCATGTGTATGGGATGACACTGGCTCGGTCAGTACATCTATAAAATATATTGGGTTATGATTAGGAAAAGGAGGTTTCAATGGCTCTAGAATTAAAGATATTTGGACGAAATATTAATATTGGTGATGATCTGGAAGAACTAATCCAAAGAAAAGTATCGGGTTTAGATCGATATTTAGAAGATATAGTTGAGGCTCGAGTAGATTTAGCGTCAACTAACGCTCGCAGCGCAGAAGAGCGTGAAGTGGTTCAAATTACAGTTCAGGGAAAAGGATTTATCTTAAGAGCAGAAGAGCGGTCGTCAGATATTGTTGGCGCTCTGAATATGGCTGTTGACACAATCAAAAGAAGAATTGAACGCTATAAAGGGAAGAGGAGCCAACGCTGGAAGCAAGGATCAGAAATAAATGAAATGCCTGAAAACGAGGAAGATGACGATCAGGAAACGACTCCTATTATCGCCCGTAGAAAACAATTTTCCTTAAGACCTATGGATGAATGGGAGGCCATTGATCAAATGGAACTATTGGGCCATACTAACTTTTTTGTATTTTATAATGCCCAAACAGAGGCAATTAATGTCCTTTATAGAAGGCATGATGGAACATTGGGATTAATTCAACCTTACGTTGGCTAAATTTGTTTGATTAACTAAGGCGAAGGGTTGTGCACTTCGCCTTTTTTATTAACGATCTTAAAGAACAGGTTAGATTTAGTTATCTTGATTGTTATAATAACTTAGTCTGTTTTTTTTATACTGAGGGAATTTATTTGGCGAAAAGGAGCCATATATGCATGAAGATAAAAAAATTCTTGAGCGAATAGCCGGATTGTTAGAAGATGATATAGATCGGGATTATATTGAAGGTGCAGTCTCTGGAATTCTAAAGGCAATCGGCGAAGATCCTGAACGGGAAGGTCTATTAAAAACACCGGAACGCGTGGCGAAAGCTTATGATGAACTCTTGAGTGGCTACAGGACAGATCCCATCGATTTGCTGAACGAAGCGATTTTCGAAGTGTCCTATGACGAAATGGTAATTGTCAGAGATATAGAGTTTTACAGCATGTGTGAGCATCACATGTTGCCGTTCCTGGGAAGGGCTCATGTCGCATATCTTCCAAAAGGAAAAGTGATTGGGCTGTCGAAAATTCCCCGGATAGTAGATATGTTTGCAAAGCGACTGCAGGTGCAGGAGCGGATGACCCGCCAAATAGCAGACCTTGTAGGTGAATTATTACATCCCAAAGGGGTTGCTGTTGTAGTGGAAGGACTGCATCTGTGTTCTGTCATGCGTGGAGTAAAAAAGCATGATGCCAGGATGACTACCTCGTCTATGGCCGGTGCTTTCAGAAGTAACATATCAACCAGACAAGAATTCCTGGATAATATATCCAGAGGAGCAAAACCGCTCCAATTCTAGGAAATTACAGAGAAAGATCTGAGCGAATTTGGATATTTATCCCGGGCAATAACCGTTTTGCTGCCTGGGATATTTTTTCGCCGGTTATCGGATTTTTAAATTCTGGTAGTAATTCAGAGGCGGGAACTGCTACATGGACCTGGGTCCATAGATCGGGGTCAGTGACAGTCTGGTTATAGATAAGGACATCAAGGTCAATAGTACGATCCATGTATTTATCTGATGATCTGATCCTCTTGAGCTGGTTTTCAATTGGATAGAGGATATTTTTACGAAGCATATCTAAAGATGAATCAGTTTCGATAAGCACTGCTGAGTTAAGATAATCTGGACCGCCGCTGCCAACTGCGGGTGATTGGTAGATGGATGAAACATTGCGGATAGACACTTGGCTTCCTAGCAGGCGGAGAGCTTCGGAAATGTTTTGATCAGGATTCAGGTTGCTGCCTAAGCCAATCAATACCTGGTTTGTACCTTGTTTATTTTGTTCTTTCAATTTCAACTCCGACTGAATCGGCAAAACGAACCGCGCCGGGTTTTTCAACTCTTACGATAACTTTAAGCACACCGTTTGTCTCAAGGCAAAAGTTTGCTATATCGTTAGCGAGGGCTTCAACAGTCAATCGCTCACAATTCTCTGCTAAGGCTTGGGCTCCTTTTGCAACAGTTTTATAATTTATGCTGTCTTCGATATCGTCAGTCTCGCCAGCTTTGGAAAGGTCACCAAATAGAATGATATTGATCAGGATTTCCTGAGGTTTGGCTCGTTCCCAATCGTATACACCAATTACACCGCGAGCTACAAGGTCTTTGATAATTACTTTATCCATTTTATTCTCCTAAGTTTGGAGTTCATACTAAATGACGACCACCATCGAGGTGGATGATTTCGCCAGTGATATACTCAGGTCCTGACAGTAAAAACATCATTGTATCTTCCAGTTCTGAGATCGTTGCCCAGCGCGGGATCGGTAGACCCTCTGTGATGGTGCTACCAGAAGCGCCATCACTTGGAGGCAGAATAGCACCCAATGCGATCCCATTGACGGTTATATCCGGAGCAAGACTGATTGCTAATGATTTTGTTAATGCCGCCAATCCGGCTTTACTAATTGTATATGGCAAGTGGTCCGCTCCGGGTTTAAATGCCCTCCAATCGAGCATATTAATGATCCTGCCTTTATCACCTTCTTTCAAAGATTTTGCAAATGCTTGGCTGATCAAAAATGGTGTTTCCAGATTAACTGATTGATGTTTGCGCCAATCCTCGATAGTGTTTGTTCTCCAATTGAGATTCGAAAAAATTGACGCATTGTTTATCACGGCGTCAATTTCATTGGAATCGAATATACGGTTGATGAATTCACGTGTCGATTGGGGATCGGAAAAATCAGCCTGATAAATTAACGCTGTTTGGCCTAAGTCCTGAATTTCATTTTGAAGTGATTTGGCTTCCGAGATTGAATTATTGTGGTGAATAATAACTTCCCCTCCTTCTCTGGCGATAAGAAGTGAAAGGATTCGACCAATTCTTTTTGCCGCACCTGTGATTAATATCCTCTTATTATTTAGCCTCATTCTTCTCCTTGATGGGTGCTGATCGGATCCGGGAATTAAGCATTAATATAGCTGCTAAAAGGAACAGCCAAGAAATTATCTGTATAGTTCTAAAACCGGATATAAGTAATGATCTTGGTTCTTGAAAAGCGGTGAAGAATAATGTATAGCCGGAAGTAGCAAGTGAAAAGAGTAAAAAAGTACTGCCCGAAGGCGAGTTTTTGAAAGGTGCATAGACGAGAATGATTATTAATGGGAGTAATGAAAAAACAGCAAGGTAAAGCTGTACAGGGTGACGTGTAGCACCCCACAAGTAAATTCCCCATGGAATGTCAGTAATCAGGCCGTATCCGTCTCCTGCAGCAAAACGAGATAAGAAATACGCAGGAATCATTGAGCCTAAAAATGGAGTCAGGCTGTCCAGGAACGTCCAGTAATCTAGTTTTTGTTTGGAAATTACGAAGAAAACTGCAGCGATTCCGATGATGAGGCCACCTACGGGATCGAGCAGCGCGGGATTCAAGGAAATAATTGAGATCAGGTTTCCTTTGAATGCTGCAGGGGAATCGGCTATATAAGAAATTCGAGCTCCTAGAAGAGCGGAAATAGTACCTATCCAGAGTGCCCGGTCAATGATTTCTGAGTCAATTGAAAAGGAACTGGCTTTTTTATCTAGCAGAAAACTGCCGGCAAGATAACCTATGATCAGGACAAAAGCCGGAGCAGGAAGGGACAGGGGGCCTAAGCTGATAATTGGAAACATGAATTATTCCGCTAATAGTTGGCTGGCTTGAATTCTCAAAAGGGAAAGAGGAATGGGGCCACCGATGATAACCTCTTTGATGATCCCGTTTTTATCAATGAAATAGGTTGTAGGGAGGGAATGGATCAGATAATCCCTGGAGACCGCACCTGTTTGATCCAAGGGGATTGGGAAAGATATCCCGTGCTCCTCAATAAATCGTAAAACATCGGTAAGAGAATCCTGATTAGTCGAATTAATGGCAATAATTTGGAGGTCAGATCCGCCATATTCCTGGAAAGCTTCTTGAAAAGCTGCCATTTCAGCTTTACAAGGTGGACACCAGGATGCCCAAAAATTCAGGATAACAGGTTTGCCTTTGAGGTTTGCCAGTCCAATATCCTGAGAATCAAGGCTGGTAAGGGTGAAGTCTGGGGCCAAAAACCCGACTTGGGCAGCTTCGATAGGAGAGGATGGCCTTGATATGACCGGAAGTCGGGAAAACCAAATCCATGACAACCCGGCAACCAGGATTGTAACCGATACAGGTATTCTGAGTTTATACAAGTAAGTTTTCAACTGTAAAACACATCCAATACTTTGCAAAGTTGATTATAACCGACAGAACTTCATAACAAAAAGGAGGAATGCCAATTACTGATGTGTTTTTACAGATAATCCTTACAAGTTGTTTCTTGGAAAGGAAAGGCAAATCTTAGAGGTGTTTATGAGAGATAAAAATAAAATAATGAGCGTTTTATTAATAGCATTACTTCTTATTGGAATCGCAGTGGTCTTTGTGGTCACCGGGAGAAATGAAAGGACTGAGCAAATTACTGATCAATCCGCTCAGGTCGAAGAGATTGTTAATGCAGATACTGAAGTACCAATAACCGAAGTCAAAGAAGCTGCTGAGTCTACAGAAGAGGTGGTCGTTGAGGAAAAAGCTCCCCCCGCTCCGAGGGCAGGATTAGAAAGCACAGACCCTGCAACGGTAAACCTGGCATCAGGACAGCTCCAGCTTGTTGAAGTCTTTGCTTTCTGGTGAGGGACCTGCCAAAGTATGGCGCCCGTCGTGCATGGGCTCGAAGTAGAATACTTTAACAAGATTAACTTTGTTTATCTTGACGTAGATGATAACGCGAATGCTGATTTTCTCAAACAGTTGGGATACAGATACCAACCTCATTTCATGTTAATTGATGGGCAAGGCTCCGTACTCCAACAGTGGTTGGGCCCAGTTGAGGCAGGAGATTTCAGGGCAGCCTTTGACTCTTACGTCCAATAATAGTCAGATTACATTCAATGAACCCGGCTCTGGCCGGGTTTTTTGTTCAATAATGTGTAACAAGGGTAGTATTGGCAATTGACAATAAGGGGAATTATAGTATTCTTAACCCAACCCCTAAGGGGGGGGTTATCTATGACGGAGAAGGAAAGCAATATCAGAAGGTTAAAGACTGTAGAGGGGCACGTCCGCGGAGTTCAGCGCATGGTTGATGATGATATTTACTGTATTGATGTAATCAGACAGATAAATGCCATCCAGGCTGCATTAAATAAGATCAGCATCAATATTCTGGATAGTCACTTGAATTCGTGCTTAATCTCTGCTGTCCGAGGAGACGATTCGAAGGAGACGGAAAAAGTTCTCCGAGAAATTGTCGATGTTTTTGAAGCAGCTACAAAAGTATAAATTTATGGAGGTAATATGAATCAAGTAAAGTATGAGATCCCTAATATCACTTGTGGACATTGCGTGAATTCAATACAAGTAGAGTTAAGTAAGTTACCTGGAGTTAGTGCAGTTTGGGCCGATCAGGAAACCAAATTTGTTGAAATTGAATTTGAGCATCCGGCTACTGAAGAAATTATAAAGGCACAACTGGATAATATTAATTATCCAGCAAATGAGTAGAACAAAAGAATACTGGAGTACGAATGTCTGAATTAGAAATAATATCTCTCCCGGTTACGGGCATGGATTGCGCTAATTGCGCAACAGCAGTT
>CAYXQX010000239.1:0-4452 GCA_964467485.1 uncultured Porphyromonadaceae bacterium
AACGGAGTCTATTATTCACTTTTAGAAATGGTATTCTGTCTTTTTCTACCATTGTATAGATACTCTTAACACTATAATGTATGTATCCAGACAACATATTTATGTCCATGTAATTCATATTAAATTTTCTTAAAACTTTATTTATTCCGGATGTGATCCTTGTAATTAAAATATACAGAAAATCCAGGAAAAAATCAAGTCCCTGAGACAACTTAACTGGTATAAAATCAGGATTTTGATATAAATGAATATTCTTTATATCATGTGTCCCTTGCTGGGTAAGGTTCTGGTAGAATGGGGTCTTAAAAATGATGAGATAGAAAAGATTGAAAAAATATTTATTGATTGTTTTCATCGGACCAAAGTATGGTTCCCATATGGAAAATGCGGCACGAGAATTTAAAAGTGTATTAAAATAAGTTGCCCAGTACCACTGGGATTCGTTTTAATGGGTCTGGTTTATTCGGTTGATGTTATTGTTGGGTTAATAATTCCTTAGATCATTTATATGTAAATCGTGTGCCCCAATCCCCTACCCAAAATTCATAATTTTCATAATCAAGGGCTACTCCATCGGGTAGAACCAAAGAAGGATCATAATAAAAAGTGCCTGGGAGTAATTCCCCGGTTTTACTTATATGTATTATCTTGTGGGGGCTGGAATTTAATATCCATAATGTGTTATCTCTAATATCATATGTGAGCCCACGACCTTCTTCACACCCAAGTTTTAGGACGTCAATTTCATCATCAAGTTTTTTCCCATTAATTGTATAGTGCCAAATAATATGCTCACTACATTGTGCCCATAAAGTATTATCCGTTGGATCAAAAGCCATTGCAAAAATACCTGTTATCCCTTCAGTAATAAACCCATCATCAAGTTGTTCACCATTTCTATTATAATGCAAGATATTGTAGCCTTTAGCATCGGACAACCATAATGAGCTGTCAATTGTTGAAACAGTAATAGCCTCACAATCTACTTCCTTGTCAGTGATAAAACCGCCTGGCAATACCTCTCCTGTTCTGCTTCTATGTTCAATTGTATCTTCTTTCCTAAATTGCATCTTAACAAGCCAAAACGAGTCATCTATTGGATCATAGGTAATGCCAGAGAGTTTTTCTGCATCAATCCAGTGATGATTTGTTCTTACTTCTACTACTGGGTCCAAGTCATTAAAATTTGGGTATTTTGGTTCAAACTTGATCTTCTTTGGCCGCTTTTTATTGCTTTTAAAGTGTACAATTCTTAGTACAGCAGTATTCTCGTTAGAAGATTCAGCTATTGATAAAAGTTCGTTAATATACTCTTGTGTTTTTAAACAAGGTATTGTTATGGTATCTGTTTCAATATGATTTTTGATGTAATCAGGAGTTAATGAGTGAACACTTTTGTCATTAAAAAACTTGTAGTTAGATGCTCCAAACCCGTCCATGTCATCAATAAAGTCCTCATAATATAAATCGATAGTAGGATCGTCACTTAATCTATTAGCTGTAAAATATTGGCCCGTTGCTTTTTCGATAATTAGATTCTCATACTCCAAATCATACCCGTCTTCCCTCATCGGACCCATTAATTCCATAATCATATAATCATCGGATTCTACCATTGATTCAATTTTTATGAAGTCGTCTGTTTCTTTATTAGAAATCCACTTAAAAGGATATTGAAAATTGCCAAAATTGGTAGCCAAGATTGGTTCAATTTTTAGGTCTTTTTGAATATGAAATAGTGTATCATTGTCTGCTGGTTTTAAATATATCTTGTCATGGAGCTTATACAAGCCATCGGAAGGAATCCTTACCAACCTGCCAGCAGAATCTGGTTTTGATCCAGCACTTTCAGCCCAAAATAGGCTATCCGTTAATTCCAGGTTCATATTATAAATATGAATTAGATTTCCATCCTCTTTCATTCTGCTTCTGGGTCTGAGAAATGCAATCTTGTCATTGTCGAGGAAGTAAAATGTATTACTGTTCAATGGAGTTTGACATGTTTGTATTAGATTTCCATTTATATCAAAAAGGTAAAAATTTGACCATTTTTTAATGAGTAAGTGATTTTCATCTGGACTCAAATCCCAATTACCTCTAGCAGGTCCACCCCTTTTTGGTTGGTCACCTAAATCAGAATCATTGAAGGCATGGATAAATTTGCCTTTTCTATCAAAAACGAAAATCCGTTCAAGATTTGCAACAGGGTAAACAATAACCTTGTCCCCAACAATTATATTATTATAATTAAATGGCTTATGAGACATATTTATTGGAAACTCTAAACTCACATATTCAATGTCCGTGGCAATATCACTCAAATTCAACATCTTCTTATTCTTCAGAGCTTCTTCAATATTAATTGTTGGAATCTCCTTTGGACTTTTATTGCAGGAAAATAATGTGCTGGAAAGTATCAAAAAGACAATCGGTAAATATTTCATTGGTGTGAGTTTAAGTTTCAATGACCAAGTTATAGACATTGGGTTTAAATTACAATGAATCTGTTCATTATTCTCAAGGATAGGTGCCATCCAGACCCTCTTATTAATGTCGTTTTAATGGGTCTGTATTAATCGGTTGGTGTTATTGTTGGGTTGAAAGGAATAATCTACCGCTGTCAATATTTGATTGAAGAACTGAATCAGCAACTTTTTCAAACCTCTTTTCAGTATTTATGGGTTTAATCTCTTTCCAAATACCATCAATATCCTCCAGGTCAAATCTGGGGGTCTCTGGTGATTTATTTACTTTCAATCCGACATCTATACCAATTATTCCTTTGAATTGATCCAGGATAATCCCAGCAAGTTCTGGTAGATACTCATCATATGTTAATAGTGCGTCGTGAATGGAAAATACCGGTGCTTCCGGATATTGACGATGAAATTCTCTTGCCACAACATTCAACATCAAATAGCTTTCACATCTTTGGAGTAGGTAAGCGAACTGACTCTTTCCTATTATTCTGTGTATCTCATTTATCCATTTATCTACTCCCGGATAAACAGCACCGAACATCTGTATGTACTTATTTTTCCGATGGCAATAGTTATCATCAAATAGAACTAACATCATAGTATTCTTTAGTTTTTGACGATTTACAACAGAGTCATCTATTACTTCACCGGTGATCTGGGTATAGGAATCCAGTACATCTAAATAGAAATCTTTATCAAATGGGGCCGACTGGTAATCTCGTATACTCTTTACTTCTTCATCTGAAAAATGACACCACATAAAAGGAGGGGAGGTGTGGGTTGGATTTTCTTTGCTATAATTAGTACTAGCACCAGATATATTGGTAGTATAATTATTAGTAGTACCGCTGGAATAACTCACATTAGTTTTGATATACCCCTCATCCACCAGCATTTTGTATAACGCTGGGTAAATGGTATATAGATTATACCCGGGGGTCGTATTATTAAAGAAATTTATATCCATAATGGATGCTAGGATTAATGGTTGCGAGCTCGATACATCAATCATTCCTAATGGTCTGTCATTCACTCTAAGGTAGGGACGAAGCTCTCTTGGAAGATTGGTAATATTTGAATTCAACCGGTGATTACTTGGTGAAACCTTCCTCCATAATTTATTCAGATTAATTTTATTGACATAGTATAACCACCTCCCAATGCGGTCATAAATCATCGATATTTGGTACGGGTTGTTTTCTTCAACTTTACTCAGCAACCCAACCCTAATGGATTGAATATAATGGAAAACATCCGATGAAAAAGAGATGTGACTGTGGTCGACTTGCTCGATGAGGAACTCATAGTCATACGGAATTTCTTGGTTGGCACCGGATGAATGATTAAGAGTTCTTCTCCAAAGATTATCAGGGAGCTCGAACGTTTTTGTATAACCTGTATTGTATTTGGGTGTTAAACGGAAACCTTTGCATACACCATTGTTTTTGCCGGGGTTCGAGGGATGGTAGGATTTATTTGATTCGATAATGGGGTCATCAGGATCAGATAGCAGGTCGATTATCTTGTTGTAATACCGGTTATCTACCACTCTTTTCATACCCGATGAGCAAATATGGTGATATCCATCTTTATTCAACTTATAGTTGTCATTAGTGGTAAGAATTTTGGAGAGAAAATAGTAGATTCTTGCTGTAAGATTTTTAGATATGGTCTCGGAAAGATTAAACTTATCTACCAAAGAATTCACATCCACATCGGCTGGGACAAGAATTTCTCGAACAGGAGAGTCATAGGTTTTGTTTTCTGGCGGACTTTTTAACTTCTTCTGTGATTTACAATTACACTTTTCACTCGATTTAAAACTTTTCTGGTGTTGTGCTATTTCTGTATTGGGTATCATCTTTACATAAAAACAAAGAACCCCGATTATTTAAAAGTGTACCCAATATCACTTCTAATAAAAGGGGTCTTTGAAAAAAATATCTTATGTGATTATTGTTGGGTATCATTT
>CAYXQX010000239.1:4552-5688 GCA_964467485.1 uncultured Porphyromonadaceae bacterium
AGTTCCAAATTAACAATCAACTTCTACACGGATATGTAGAAGTTAATAATTGAATTAGGAATTACCGGTGGGAAATTCAGTTCAAATACTAATTCACTAATTATTAAAGGTCTTAAAATCAGTTGATTTTACATGGAATTTCTTGATATTCCATCGTAAAACGTGAGGTGATAATAATATCGTGATTAATCTTTACTGGCAATAGAAAATCTCGAATACTGCTAGGCCAATCCGTAATTTCATCTGATGAACTGGATTACATTGAAGAGTAATGGGACTCAGTTGAGATTGATGTATTCGTGAATCTTGAATGATTTTCACGAAAACTTTGAAAAATTTAAATATAAACGATTCAATTGCCGGTAACCATTTTAAAAGATTTTGTTTTAGTTCATCCGAATAGAACTTCTTATATCCTGACATGAGGTTTATCAACATACGACTTTTGTCAATAGTATAAGTTGCTCAAATCCAGATCAAACAGGTCCACAACGCATTAGGGAAGCCCTCCAAAATAATTACAATTTTACCTTATACTTTCAACCATTTTCTTTGGCAAGTCAAATAAGGAACCGTAGCCTTGGAGACTTAAAATCAAAAACTATGAGTCTACCCGGCCAAAGAACAACAACCACATCTATGAATTGGGACGATTTTAAGTCCCTCATATCAAAATTGGAGAGAGATAAGGAATATAAATTCTGTTTATTAATAGCAACCGGCGTTTTTACAGGATTACGGATCGGAGACCTTTTATTATTGAAATTTAACCAATTCGAGAATGGTGATATCCTAACCATTCAGGAAAAGAAAACCAAGAAAACCCGGCGGATCAAGATAAACGATGACCTCAAAGAGATAGTCCGGCGGATCAAAGAAAAAATGGGCGTAACAGACCCGGACCAGTACCTTTTCCTCAACAAGTATGGGACTAAACCCATTGATAAGAGTTATGTGAACGTGAAACTAAAAGAGTTGTTTAAACGATATGATATACACGTTGAGGGGAATATCAGTTCCCATATGTTCAGAAAAACATTAGGTCGAAGGGTACTTCAGTTGAATAACTATTCCAACGAATCGGTGATCCTATTAATGAATATTTTCAACCATAGTAGCATGGGCATGGTGAAAAA
>CAYXQX010000239.1:5698-6212 GCA_964467485.1 uncultured Porphyromonadaceae bacterium
ATATTTGGGAATCCGTGAGAGGGAGATACTTGATGTATATGATTCCTTACGATTATAAGATGAATCACTTTAACCAAAATCATTCAATTGTTGATTGGGATTTACATGTGAAATTAAATGCCAAACTCATCGAGAACACAGAAATAAAATATATCCATAAACTGCCAAAAAAGAAGTTCCCAAAATGGTTGGTTATCTTGGCGAGGGTGACGAATATGCTCATCCCCAAGAGAATTGTACTAAAACTCATTCAAAAAAGGACGAAGAATTATATTAAATATTGATCAAATCTTTTCTGGCGGTTGAAATGAATGTTAACCCCCCGGATGGGTGGGGGACTCCACCTCCTGCCGTATCCGAAACTGTATGGGGGGAATATGGGTTCTTGAAAGGGGTCTCAATAGCCCACGAGAGATTTATTTTTCCGGGAAAAAATTTTCAAAAAATCAGAATTAATACTCAAACCAGAAATTTTTTTGGTGCCAGAAAATATTGAAAAAATTCAACACACTCC
>CAYXQX010000240.1:0-6197 GCA_964467485.1 uncultured Porphyromonadaceae bacterium
GTTGGAGCAGCCCGGGAATTTAGAATTAATGATAATATTACTGCCATTGCCGATATGGATCTGAGGTTTTACTTTGATGGGAAAAGGCATGTTCTTGTACCCATGGGTTTTACTGGTATTGACCCATATATTGGATCAGAATGGATATATAAAGGCTGGCTGGCGCTGCGATTTGGAGTAGGGCAGTTCCAATGGGTCGAAAACCTGGATGGTAGGAAAGGACTCAGTCTGCAGCCAAATATAGGCCTTGGGATAAACTTCCGAAACCTCCGCATCGATTATGCCCTCACCGATATCGGTGATCTGGCCCTTGCACAATACTCAAACCTAATTTCCTTGAGGTATACCGTGCAGTAGTATTACTTCATTTGCACATCTTTCGCACCAAATTTACACAAAAAAAAAGGTGTCTCTTTCGAAACACCTTTTTTGCCTTACTATAAAAAAACTACCTAAATACTAGAGAGTCTTCTTCTTAGTTTCTTTTTTACCTTCAGCTTTTTTCTCGCCACAAGCACTTCCACAACCTTCACTGGCTTCTCCGCAACCCGACTTAACGGATCCACATCCAGAAGCGCTCTTGGCAGTTGCCTTAGTTACTTTGGCTGATTTCTTAGTCTTTTTCTTTTTCTTATCCTGATCTTGATCTGCAACAACAGGGTTGTCATTATCCAAAACAACTTGTGTGGTTTGGTCAATGTTATCACTTACGCTTGCTGTGGCAGGAGTTGATACAACGCCGATAAAAGCAATAATGGCTAAAAGGGCAAAAATTTTCTTCATAATTGAGTTCTTTAATTAATGTTCAGACTAATTAACTCCTTTTAGCGCAAAAGGCTTGTTAATATTTCGTTAAAGGTGTGGTAATTTGGAATTTTTTAACAGCTGAGAGCCTTACCATGCCGCTATTTCAGAAATATTGCCTCTAACCTTATCCCCAAGATTAATAAGTAATTCTGTACCTAAAGGCAGAAATAAATCAATTCTTGAACCAAATTTAATGAATCCTAATTCCTCACCTTGATCCATCACCTGACCTCCTTTAGGGTAACTTACAACTCGCCTGGCAAAGATCCCGGCAATCTGCCTTACTAGTAATTCCTGACCTTTTTCATTTTTGATAACTACAGAGGTCCTTTCGTTTAAATGGGATGATTTTGGATGGACTGCAAACAGATTTCTGCCTGGATGATAGCGGCTGTATTGGATCGATCCTGACATTGGGATCCAGTTTGCATGAACATTAAAGCCAGACATAAATATTGATACAAGCAATTTCTTGTCTTTAAAATATTCTTTCTCTACCTCTTCGTTAATAAATATGATTTTTCCATCAGCAGGTGAAATAATTTTCTTGTTATCAATTTCTTTAACTCTTTTGGGATAGCGAAAAAATCTGGCGATAAAAAGCAGAATAAAAAAATAGGCAATAGAAACGATAAGGTTAACTGTTTGAAAGCTTGATAATAACCATGTTGGAACAATGATGGCTATACCTATTATAAACGTAAGAATTAAGGTACTGTATCCCTCCCGATGGATCTTCATATTATATGGCATTTAAAATAATAACTGTAATAAAAACCGCAGGTACAGCAAATAAAATACTGTCCAGCCTATCCAGCCAACCGCCGTGTCCTGGCAGAGCTTTTCCTGAATCTTTAACTCCAATGGATCTCTTCCACATCGACTCAATAAGATCCCCGAAGGTCCCAAAAACTACGATGATGCCTGTAATTATCCATTGGTCAAGCCTGGGTATTTCATTATAATAATTTCCAAAAATGGCAGTCACAATAAAAGCAGAAATAAATCCTCCAATCAAACCTTCCCAGGTCTTTTTAGGAGATATTCGCTCAATTAGTTTGTGCTTGCCGAATAGTAATCCTGTTAAATACGCCCCCGTATCGTTAAGCCAAATAACCATTAAGAGAAAAATCAAAAGCTGATAAGTATAGGAATCAGAATATGGATTAAAAACCAAATGGTTCATTAAAGTCATTGGGAAAGCAATATATATAAGCCCGGTAAAACTAATGGACAGATTGGAAAATGGCTTTTCTTCCTTTCGAAACAATTCGGTGATAAATAATAATAATATCAGGAGTGGTAAAAATACAAGAATCCATTGGGGTAATAGATGGTAATTAATAAGAAAGGGGAAAACGAATATTACCGCAGCAATAAGTATTGTAAATAGTTGTTGTGGCTTATAACCCTTTTTTTTGTTTAAACGGAGAAACTCATTCAGACTTAACAAGGTAAGTGCCAAATAAACTATAAGGAAAGCAATAGGATGCAAAAAAACAGATCCTACAAGCAACGATCCGTACACCAGGCCGGTTATCGATCTAACAAGAAGTTCTTTCAAAGCTCCGTTTTTTGAAGCAGTGCCTTTGCTGTTTCAGCAACATCAGCAGGGACATATACCTCATATTCCCCTAAAGAGGCGTAGGAGGTGTCTTTTTTGTTAATAACTACACCGGTGATTTTGCTTTCCTCTAATACCTCAAGGCAAAGCTCAGCCTGGTATGATTTGTTTACCGTGTACACAAGTGTCCAGTCTTTTTCCATGGTCTATCAATTATCATTCACTAAAAATACATATAATTCTTCAGGACCGTGTGCTCCTAATACAAGTGTTTTTTCAATGTCTGCTGTTCTGCTTGGTCCGGTTATGGCTGTAATGGTTCCGGGAAGTCTGTCATATTTATTCCTGATCCCCTCAATCCCATGCTTCATCTCGTCTACAATTTGTGATGTTTTAGCAATGACAATATGCTGCGGTGAGTGAGCAATAACTCTTCGGCTGAGCGTTTGGGCTGAGGATACCAAAATACTCCCCGATCTGGCTATAAGGTACTCGCAACCTGTAATGCCAGCCTGAATAGATTTGATTTTTTCAGGATCATCATGACAGGGAATACCGGCCATATGCAGATAATTTCTGATGTCTTCTTCGGGAGCATAAACATTATCCCACTTTTGCTCCTGATAAAGGGTGGTCAGTGCAGCAACCAGTTCATGCTGATTCTCGCAGAAAGAAAACTTGCCGTTTACACCAACAAGGTTTCTTGCAAAAACAAATTCCGGCATATCATCCAACGGATCAAGAAACTCCTTGGAGTCGGTAAACGGAGCATGACAAACACCGAAGGATTTGTCGCTCCTTTTTCTTAAACTGGATTTAATGCGGTCAAGAATCTCTTTTCTGGAATCACTCACCTGCTTTCTTTTCTTTACTTGTGTGATCTGTTGTATCTGTATTTTTGTCTTTTTCAGTAGACATTGTATCGCTTTCTTTATTCTCCTCGGCTTCAGCGATAAGCTCAGGTTTGTCCTTTTTTGTTTTTTCCTTAGGCTTAGCTATTTCTGCAATGGGTTTTGAGCTTTTTCTTGGTCCAAATATCCTTTCCATGTCTTCAGCAAAAATAACTTCTTTGTCCAGAAGAAGTTCTGCCAGTTCGAGGTGCTGCTTTTTGTATTTAGTCAGGATTTTTTTTGCTCTGTCATAAGATGCATTAATGATGACCTTAACTTCTGTATCAATTAATTCTGCCGTTTTTTCGCTATAGGGCTTATTAAAAGAGTATTCACTCTGACCAGTTGAATCGTAGAAGCTTATGTTGCCAACTTTTTCACTCATTCCAAAATAAGATACCATGGCATAGGCCTGTTTGGTCGCTTTTTCCAGATCATTAAGAGCACCAGTAGAAATTTTCCCAAAGGATAATTCTTCTGCAACCCTTCCGCCCAGTGCCGAAGCAATTTCATCCAGTATTTGCTCGCTTGTCGTTAGCTGCCTTTCCTCTGGCAGGTACCATGCTGCACCCAGAGCCTTACCTCTTGGTACGATAGTAACCTTAATCAAAGGATGTGCATATTCCAGAAGCCAGCTCACAGTAGCATGACCAGCCTCATGAAAGGCAACGGCGTTTTTCTCTTCAGGAGAAATAATCTTATTCCTTTTCTCCAGTCCCCCAATTATCCTGTCAACTGCATCAAGGAAGTCCTGCTTTTCAACAAGCTTCTTGTTCTTCCGGGCTGCAATCAGAGCCGATTCATTACAAACATTGGCAATATCAGCTCCACTAAATCCAGGAGTCTGTTTTGCGAAAAATCCTAAATCTAAATCAGGATCATATTTTACAGGTTTGAGGTGAACCTGGAATATTTCTTCCCTTTCTTTGAGATCAGGTAATTCAACACTAATCTGCCTGTCAAATCGTCCGGCCCTAAGCAGGGCTTTGTCAAGAATGTCTGCCCTATTCGTTGCTGCTAATATTATAACTCCCGAATTGGAGTCAAAACCGTCCATTTCTGTTAGGAGTTGATTAAGCGTGTTTTCGCGCTCATCATTAGATCCATAGTTAGCATTTCTACCTCTGGCCCTACCAATAGCATCTATCTCATCAATGAAAATGATACATGGCGCTTTTTCCTTGGCCTGCTTAAATAAGTCGCGGACTCGAGAAGCCCCAACTCCAACAAACATTTCAACAAAGTCTGACCCAGACATGGAGAAGAAAGGTACATTGGCCTCTCCTGCTACTGCCTTGGCTAACAGGGTTTTACCTGTACCCGGAGGACCAACAAGCAATGCTCCTTTGGGAATCTTACCTCCAAGTTGTGTGAATTTTTCAGGCTTCTTTAAAAAGTCAACGATCTCCATAATCTCTACCTTAGCCTCCTCAAGACCTGCAACATCCTTAAAGCTTACATTGATATTCGCTTCTTCTTTATTGAAGATCTTGGCCTTGCTCTTGCCTACACTGAATATGTTTCCTGCTCCGCCACCACCTGCACCACCACTCATCTTACGCATAAAGAATAACCACACTACTATCAGTAAACCAAATGGAAGAACCCAGCTTAATATGTCGGCTAAATAATCTTTACGGGTAGATACACTATAACTTATGCGATCCGCAGCCGGCATGTCTGCCTGAGCTTCCTCAAGCTTTTGGACAAAAATGTCTATCGAGGCAATCTTAAAGTAGTAATGAGGCCCTTTAACCGGGGCTCCGGTAATCCCCCTTGATTTTAAATCCTCATACTTCCCATCGTTAAGACGATCCGACTTAATGTAAATCTCAACAAGATCTTTGTTGACCACTACAACCTTATCAACATCACCAGCTTTTAACATTTCCTCCTCAAACTGCTTTCTGCTAATTTCTTTTGTCTTATTGCCTGCGCCTACAAAGTTTATGATTAATACAGCAACAATAATAGCTCCGTATATCCAATAAACATTGAACTTATTCTTCTTCGAAGGCTCTCCCCCAGGTTTGCGTAAAGGATTTTTAGGCGCTTTATTTTTATTTTGTGATTGATTGTCTGCCATTTTATCAGGTGTCCAATATTTTTATTTGTACAATTTATGTTATTTGTTCCAGTCAATTCTTATACCAAAAAACACGGCTTTTGTTGAATTATATCCAAAAGAAATTAAATATCCCTTTTGATTCCATCGGCCCAAAGATCCTCCAGATTGTAAAAACGACGTTGATCCTCCAAAAATATATGCACAATGATATCTGAAAAGTCTAGTAATATCCATTGAGCATTAGTAAAACCCTCCTTGTGAAAAGGCTTTAACTTGTGAATTTCCCTCATGTTTTTTTCCACCGACTCAGCCAGAGCTTTTACCCTGGTCGTGGCACTTGCATGACAAATAATATAATGACGACAAATGCTCGTTTTGAGGTGGGTTATATCAAGGTCAATAATGTCTTCTCCGTTTATAGCCTCTAGTGATTCAATTACAGTCTGCCGTAATTTCTCCAGCTCCTGATCTTCAATGTTTTTTTGCATAAAATTGATATACGCCGATTTTTAGCTTGCTTTGCTGTAAATTTAGTCTTTAATCCCTATTCGAGCATATAGATGATAAAAAAAATATATAAAAGGCTGAAATCTACCAACATAAAAGCACAAGAGATTCTTGAAAAGGAAGCAATTATGGGCCAATTTTGGATCCAGACTGATGATCAATACCAAGGTAGAGGACTGGGATCAAATTCATGGATAAGCGATGCCGGGAAGAATATAACCGGTAGCCTGGTAATTTATCCTGATTTTTTAAAGGCTGATCAGCAGTTTGAATTATCAGTGATAGCCTCCCTGGCGGTCAGGGATCTTCTCAATCTTTTTTTTGATAATGTGAAAATTAAATGGCCAAACGATATCCTGGT
>CAYXQX010000241.1:0-6196 GCA_964467485.1 uncultured Porphyromonadaceae bacterium
GCAGATAAAGAGGGTTTTGAGCCTTTTTATTTGGAGATGGAGTTTTTGAAAGATATCCTATTTCAAAATATTCAGATGGTTTCTGAGGTATACACTTCTAGTATTTACGGAAATATTTATGGTGATTATTCCGGGGAGCCGAGAATTGGTTTGAGGTGTGTTGTGATGAATCCCAATGGTTCTGAGAGCAGGCTTGAGGCTGTTACTGATTCATCAGGATTCTATGAAATTGCCAGGGTTCCTGCGGGCTACCATTCGTTTAAAGTACTATATGATAAGGAGGTGATTTATCAGGAATGGATTGAGGTGGGGCTGGAGGATGTAAATCATGATATTGTTTTTCCTGATGTTTTCAAGTTTGAGGATGAACGAGATGGAAAGGAGTATTCTGCTCTTAAGATTGGCAGCCTGGATTGGATGGTTGAGAACCTGGCTTATTTACCTTATGTTGATGATCCGGCAGAGGTCTCTTCTGTAAAAAAGTTGTATTATGTTTATTCGTATGAGGGAGGGGATGTGAATGAGGCAAAAGGGACTGAATATTTTGGGAAATATGGAGTTCTATATAACTGGAGAGCAGCTATCAATGCTTGTCCGGAGGGATGGCGTTTACCGACTGATGACGATTGGAAAAGCCTGGAGATGTATCTTGGGATGGATGAATCTGAGCTTGAGATGGAGAATTGGAGAAGTTTCGGGGATATTGGGATTAAGTTAAAGGATTCGATAGGATGGTTGTCGGGGTATGGTGATAACAGTAGTTGGTTTAATGCTAAGCCAGGGGGATATAATGGATATGATGGAGGATCCTTCGGTGAAGGTAGTGCTGCAAGTTTTTGGGCTTCAGTAAAATGCAGTGATCAGTTCGCGTGGTGCAGGAGCTTGAGTGCCAATGAGATCGGGATTTTTAGGTCGTGTGCATACACCAGATACGGATATTCGGTGAGGTGTGTTAGGTGAATCGGTTATCCCGTTATCCGGATAAGAAATCTCATGATAATGATATTCTGCGCGGTTTTTTTCAATGTATTAAGCTAATATATTTTTTGAAATTTTTTCTGATAGATCTTATTGTCGCAGATTATTTGGATAAAATATGTACCTCCTGGAATATCAGAAATGTCGATTCTAACAAGATCTGAATAAGTGACATTGTCAATATTCAGATTAAGAACTTGCTGACCCTGGGTATTATATACATGTATCTTTGCCGTGCCTTTGGCAGTTTGAGGCAATTCAATATATAGTTTTTCATTTGCAGGATTTGGAAAGATTTCGATTTTGTTTGATTGAAAAATATCGTCTTCTCCTGCAATATTGAATGAAATCCATTGCTCAGTAGTATCATTTCCACACACAGAGTTAATTGCAATTAGCTTAACTAAGTAATCTCCAGAGTATTCATATATGTGCTGCGGAGATTCTTGAGACATTTGAATGCCATCGCCAAAATCCCAAAAATATGACTCTGCGTTGGTACTGGTATTCGTAAAAGAAACAGTTTTGTAATTTATACTATTTGTAAACTTCGCAGCTGGAGGTTTTGATACAATAAGAACCTCTTCTTTAATCGTCTCGTCAAGTCCGTTAAGCGTTAAAGTAACTGTTTTAGAACCACCAGATCTGTATGTAACGTGGTGAGGGCCTGCTGTTACGGCTGTTTTAGGACTTGCACCGGTTCCGAAATTCCACAAGTAACTGTCTTTAGTACCAGATGACATATCTGTATATACAACTTCGCTGCCTTGGCAAATCAAGTCGGCTGAGAGTTCAAAATCAGGATTACCCGTTTCTTCAATCGCGTACAACTCAATATTATCAATTAGAGTTCCGTAACCAACTTCCCCCTTATCCGTATAGAAAAATGCTATTTGTACATTTTCTTTCATAGCTCCTTCTGGCAGATAGGCTTTGTAATTAACCCAATCCTGATAACCCTTAGTTGGTTCAATTTCTGCAAAATCGACCCATACATTGTCTTCAAACACACGATACATTAAGTGCAACTTGTCGACTTGTTGCCATCGTCTAAATGCATAATCAAACGAAAGAACAACATGGCTTTGTCCGTTTAGATCCAGTCCGTTAGAAGTTAGGTAGTCAGTAACCAGTTTATTTCCCGCAACGCCTGAATTGATTCCAATCACATGGTTTGTATCATCGCTGCCCATTTCAAGATCGGCCGGGGTGCCCCAATTAAAACCAGTTTCGGAATTTGCGATCAGCCAACCAATATGTCCTTCTTCAAAATCCTGAGTATAAGGCACAGCAAAATCTGCAGCTGGTATAACTTGTACCTCTGATGTTATTTCAGATTCATAGTCACCACTATCGGTATGATAGACTGCAGAAACAGAATAGGCATATTCAGTACCGTTCTCGGCAGTATCATCAATAAAGTTTCTATCGGCAGGCGTGCCTATTATTTCACCATCCCGATAAATATTATGATAAGCAAGCTGATTGTGGTATGCACCATCCCAAGCCAGACTCACCTTTGCATCGCTGGCAAGAACTCTTATGCTAAATGGCCTGTCCCACATCAGCAGTGTATCAGGAAATAATCCAATTCCAGCTCCCTGTCCTTCAGAAAAATTGCTGCTTCCTGGAGTCAATGAAGAAACCAGAAAATAACCATTTGAAGAACCAGACCAACCCCAGTTTACATGGAAGAAATCATCACTAAATCCGTCGAAGTTGAAAGCATGACCACCTGTTCCCTGACCTCTATAAATGACAGGTCTTTGATTGATTAATTCATTTTTAATAACTCTTACCCAGTCTTTTACAGCTCTATAGTCTGACATCTTAATATTTTTGCCGTTCGGATTGAATTTAAATGAGGATCTCATGAGGTTACCAGCTCTGGATGTGCTTGCTCCTGATCCACCTGGGGCATAATTCATATGTAAAGCGTAGCCTGTGTACAGCATAGCTTTTGCAATATCCTCTGTTGGACTTGTAAAAGGCATGTTTGCCCAATCAAACTGAATTGTATCCAGGTTTATAGCAAAATCACCATAATCGCTATGGGTGTAACTATGCTCACCGATTGGTTGAATTGGCCACTCCCAATGTCTCATGATCTGAACCATAGAAACAGCAACACACCCGGTAGGAGTATTCTCAGGGGTAAACTGATTATATCCACTTCCTTGTCCCCACATTACTTCTAACATTGGTTCAACAACATAATCAGAATTCACCCCTTTAAGTGATCTCTGATTGTTTTGGCTCCAAGCTGTATGAGGCTGTTGATTGGCTGTTTGTCCATCTCGGGTTAGAGTGACCTCTCGTTGATATTGATCAAGAAAGTCACCTGTCGGATTATCGGGATTGTCAATCCCGGATTCTTCAAAACTATAGGCCAGTATCGGAGCTGTCCTGTAATCAGCTGATACCCAAATAAAACCTGATGGCTCAACTTTGAATTTATAGAGAGTCGCTATATTCTCAGTTGTAGCACTATCAATAAAGACAATATTATTGATTTTATTAGTCGCTTTTGATTTGGCCCATGTAGTAGCAAATTCATGAGCCGTTGTCAGCGAAACTTTTTGAGCAAGTACTGAGATTGGTGCAAGTATAATGGTAAGAACAAGAACCAGGGAGCATAATATTCGTTTCATAATACAAAGAAATAAAACCAAACTGTATAACGAGTAGATTCTTCTAAAATTCATTATAAAAACAGAAATACAAATGATCCCTATTTAATTTCGGTTGAAAATAAACCTTTTAAAGCTTGTGGAGACGTTTCTGATAAGCTTATTGCTGGTTTCTAATATCTGCATAATGATTGTAATGGATTACAAAAAATATAAAAATAATTTGTAATCCGATACAATAACAAATTATTGGTGGCATTTTGATTTAATGTGTCTTGTATGATTAGGAATTTATTCAAAGCAAGATATGCCAGAGCCAGGTACCATTGTCCGGTTCTTTTGTAAGAACCGCCGAATTCAATGACTTGGTTTAGGTATACTATTGATGAACTGAAGTTTCGCTGTTGTATTTTTCTTTCCGCCGCGAATCCAGTTCAGTTTCTGAAACCTTTTCCAAAAGTTCTTCAAGAGGGCCGGTGATTTCATTGATGAGAATATTAATGAATTTAGGAATTGTTATCTATCAGATAATCAACTGTTAAAAAGTTTTGTTGAAAAGAGCTTTCAAAAACCATTAAGATTAAGACTTGAGGACTGGTATATAATTGTGAAGAGTTTTTACTTGAAAAAAGGAGGAGAGGATAGGAAGAATAATAGTAAAGGTGGATTTATGATAAACTTTATTCTAACAATAAACAAATAGATAATCTTATACAGTGTCACGGTTTGAAAACCTATAGCGGTATGAGCTATTATTAGATTATTACCCCAAAAGACTCTTAATAATATTGCCTATGAAATAAACCGAAGATATGAAAAAGCCCCTGGAACAATAAGAGTTGAACCAGGGGACAGAGTTAGAATAAAAGACCCTTCAAATGACAACTTTTGGTCTTTCTATTCGAATTACCCCTCTCTGTCGAAAAGGGAACTCTTTTTATTATTAATTGCTAAAATACGATATTTATGAAAACTCTATTGTTAAAATTAATGTGGTCATTATCCATGGTTTTGCTGATTACTTCATGTTCAAAAGATGTACCTATACAAATGGAACCAATTGGCCAGCAAAAATTGCCGATTGACCTTGTTTCTATTTCTAGTCAAGATGGTATTCTTATTTTTAAAACTCGATCAGATTTCGAAAACACTGTCAAGTACCTGAATAACAAAGACTTGGGCTTTGTTAGAGATTGGAGTCAAAAACAAGGGATTAGATCTCAAGAATTAATCTATCAGGAAATCAATCAGGCTGAAAATGCCTGTGTGGACAAACAAGCAAGCAAACTGGATCCCAATATTACTTTTGAGCAATTCAAGGAAGCTGGACTGACTTGGGATCATTCCAATATTTACAATGAATATCTTCGAAAAGGGCTCATTATTGAAATAACGGATCCAGATGGATGTATATGGTTTAAGCATAATACATTGAATCCTACCCTTATGCCTGTGTTAAATGAACAGGGATTTGTTATGATAAATGATACCTTGTTCCAATATACTTCTAACCAAGTGAAATTCTCACCTCAAGGTTTATTATCACAAGTTCCGATAATGGTAAAAGCAAATGAAACAATTTCTGACCAAAATATTATTGTTTTAAATTATACAACAAGAACAAAACTTACCGGAGGGGATTGGTCAAATAGCACAGGATGGGAATATGATGGCTCGAAGAAGAGGATAAAGGTAGAAGTTGTGGCACAATGCCCCAGTTCTGGGGAGCCTGAACAATCAGCATTTGTAACTTTCTACTTGGAAGTAACTTCGCACAAAAAAGTCTTATGGACTTGGAAAGTTAGAAACAGCTATATGCCAATAAATACGACTCAAGGGAGTTGGAGCTGGTTTGAAACATATATTGAAAATGGTTACCCTTTATATAATTGGACCGATCATTACACGGGTACCCATTACTATAATAATTTTCCTTGGAGTGGTTATACAAATTATTGCAAGTTTTACTTAAATCCGAATGGATGGGTTGGTGGTACAGGTACAGATCGATTGGTTGCTTTCGGTATCGATTATACGTTCAGTGTTGTTGCGGATGATTATAATACAAACGACTTAACCGTGACTGATTAGACCTCCCAAGAATCTTACTCAACTTGGTTTAGTTCTTTTAGAATCTGTGATCATTTATTGCATGGTTAAGATCTATAAGTAAAATAACTTTATGTTGGTTTATGCTTTTTTGTAGGAATATCTTAAAGATATTTCCGTTTAATAATTTCAAACCAGTTAGAAGATAAAGAATCTTATAATGATATCAATTATGCCTCAAATGCGGTATTCACTTTCTCAAAGCATTATTAATTCTCAAAGAACTAAACCAATTTTTGATTTTTTCCTATTTTATAATGAACAACACATAGTCAGATTTTATGAAAATAAGACACATAATTATCATATTAATATCAACAATGACTTCTTGTATCAGTGAAATTCCTATTGATACAGAATTTGTTAACGATCCGATAGTTATTACAGGATTAATAAGTCCTCGAAACAAACCCGAAATACAGATAAGCAACACCCGGAATCTATTTGGGATAGACTCAGCTATTGTTAATGAGTTCTTT
>CAYXQX010000242.1:0-6187 GCA_964467485.1 uncultured Porphyromonadaceae bacterium
TTATCATCATTCTTGGTTTTGGTACTGCATTGATTGTGAGACTTGTTAACCGTGAAATGGAGCTTCTAAAATTAAAATCTGATTTTGTATCATCGGTATCTCACGAATTTAAAACACCCCTCACATCGATGAAGGTTCTCACCGAAAGGCTTGAAACAGGAAAAGTTACACAACCTGAAAAAATGAAACAGTACCTTTCCCTAATATCATATGATATTGAAAAACTTATTCGTCTGGTGAGGAACATTCTGAATTTTTCAAAAATTGAAGAAGGGAAAAAAGTCTATAAGGTGGAAATTACTGATATCACCTTATGGTTAAAACAAGTAATCAAGAATTATCACGAACAGAATTTTGAAAATGATATAAGTATTCGTTCTCATTTTGAAAATGACATTCCCAACCTTTCAATTGATAAGGATGCAATGACACAAGCAATATTTAACCTTTTAGATAATGCCCTTAAGTTTTCTCCAGAGGATAAAGAGGTAGAGCTAAAGGCCGGGAAAAATAAGAATTCAATAATTATTCAAATTAAGGATAAAGGGATAGGGATCGAAAATGACGAATCAAATAAAATATTTGAGAAGTTCTACAGAGGAAAAAACGCAGTAAAATATTCAATTAAAGGCACAGGTTTGGGATTGGCATTAGTAAAGTACACTATTGAAGCTCACAACGGACATATTGAAGTTAGCGATGAACCTGGCTGGAGTACTGTATTCACGATAACTCTCCCAATCAAGTATAATAATTAAGGAGGCTTAGATGGCAAAAAAAATTCTCATTATAGAGGATGATCCCGGTATCCGGCTATCATTAATAGATGAATTTGAATCGGAAGGCTTTGACGTTTCTGGAGCAAATGATGGAGTGATTGGTATGGAAATGACTATGCAAAACCCTCCTGATCTAATAATTCTTGACCTTATGCTCCCTTTCATGAATGGATATGAGATTTGCAAAAAATTGAGAAAGGATGGCAATAATGTACCCATCATAATGCTTACCGTTAAAGACCAGGAGATTGATATGGTATTAGGTCTGGAATTAGGAGCCGATGATTATGTTACCAAACCATTTAGTCTGAGGGAATTATTAGCCCGTGTAAATGCGTTATTGAGAAGATCGTCTGAGAATTCTGGTGATATAACAACATTTTGTATTGGCGACACAGTATTTGACCTTAATAAATATGAAGCAGTAAAAGATGGGAAAGAAATTGAGTACACCAGCCTTGAGTTTCAGATGTTAAAATTGCTATCTGATAAGAGGGGGCTGGTAGTAACCAGGGAAGATTTTCTCAACCAGGTTTGGGGTGAAAATAATACAGTAGTTACTGCAAGAACAATTGACAGTCATATTGCCAATCTCAGAAAAAAGATTGAAGACAAGCCTGCAGATCCAAAATACCTTATAAGTATCAGGGGTGTAGGATATAAATTGACAAAATAGAATAACAAAAAGAAAAGCTGAATTACCACGCGATCATCACATTTCCTTGACATAACTCCTTTTGAATCAATCTAATTTTGATCATAAACTAAAACAAGGAGGGTATTAAAATGAAACTCAAAAGAACTAATCTCATCCTTTTTCTTACAGTAGCATGCTTTTTTCTGTGCTCCACAAACACATTCTCACAACAAAAGGCAAATCAGCTATATGAAAAAGCACTTTATATTGAGGAAGCCAAAGGGGAATTACTAAAAGCAATCGATTTATATCAACAGATATTAAAGGGTAAGCCAACCAACCGGTCAATCGCTGCAAAAACTCAGTTTCATATTGGATTGTGTTATGAAAAACTTGGGTTAAAACAAGCCCAAAAAGCTTACAGGGAAGTAATAAATAATTACCCAGACCAGCAGGGTGAAGTAGCCATGGCCAGAGAAAGGCTTGCCAGGCTAGTACAATTTGCTGAGAAAGTTTCTAAGGTTCTATTGGTGCCAAAATTTACAAAGATTACCGTTCCAACACCGCTTGGCGTATCCGGAAAATTATCTCCTGATGGAAAAGAACAAGCACTTGTTGCCAACAACAAACTTTGGAAAATGCCTCTGTCAGGGAATATTGGCCTTGATATTGCCGGAGCTATTTCTCAAGTAAATACCGAAGGGATTGGGGTTAGTTGGACTGGACTGGCATGGTCTGGTAATGGACAATGGATTGCTTTTTATGAACAGCCTTTAAACGGAAAAATATTTATTGTCTCATCTGAAGGTGGCAAACCTAAAAAAATTGCTGAAGCTAATGTTTATCCAACTGAGCCAGTAAAAAATTTACAATTAAGTCTATCTCCGGATGGTAAAAAATTGGCCTTCTCATCGGTTGAAAACCACAAACAGTTTGTATATACAAAACTGGTTAGCGCCGATTCAAAAAAACAATTAGTGGACTTTGAGGCCAGGGAACCAGCTTTTTCTCCCAACGGAAAGATGATTGCATTTGTGGGAAAAAACCCTGGAAATGGCGAAGGTGAAATGGGATTATGGGTTATTCCTGCTGATGGTGGAACTCCTCAGCATGTAGCTTATGCTGGCAATGCAACCAGCCCGGAATGGTCACCCAAAGGAAATATGATTGCTTTTTTAGATGGTAGTAGGGATAGAAAACAAATATACATAGTTCCTGTTTCGAAGATTGGAGAAGCAACTGGAAAAGTAAGCACTATTAATGCCCCCGAAGGAACTGAAGAAGTACGTCTATTGGCTGGATGGACACCAGATAACAGAATTGGGACTTTATGTTCCTCCAAATCCGAATGGGCATTATATACTCTACCCGCAACAGGCGGTCATGCCACTATTGTTTTACATGACAGTCGGGCTTTACAACCCCGATGGTCGCCGGATAGTAAAGAAATCTATTATACTGTTTCTGTAAGTGAAGATAATCAGTCATGGCGAAATAGAGGGCTTGGAGTTGTTTCATCAGAAGGAGGAAAAGGTAAAATTCTTCCAAGAAATAAAGATGCAACGATTTTAGTACCTTTTGGATTTCAGGCAGGTAACAGAGTCTCGCCAGATGGTAAAATGATTCTATCATCAGCAAAATTACCTGGTTCTAATTATAAAAAAAATTATCCCAGCACCCAAATCTGGAAAATTCCAATCAATGGTAATAAACCAATAAGGATAACTAATCCACAGGGGCCAGATACTGATGGAAGTCCCTGCTGGTCACCTGATGGGAAAAAAGTTGCGTTTCTCCGAATCCGTTTAGCTGAAGGAGATGGGGAGGAAGTGTTACATGGGGATGGAGGAGGTATTTATATAGTCGGTTCTACAGGAGATGAACTTAAATTGCTCTCCTCTGTTCCAGGCAAATATATTAATTCCCTGGTTTGGTCTCCCGATGGAAAAATGATTGCCTATTTATCAGCTTCAAAAGGAGAATCCAACGACTCTGCCACACTGAACGTCATAAATGTTAGCAATAGTGAATCGAGAGTAGTCGGCGAAGTTCAATCTGCAACTGTTAATATTGAGCTAGCTTGGTCGCCTGATAGTAAAAGGATTGCGTTCAATGATTTATTTGGTAAAGTTATAAACGTTATGTCCCTGTCAGACGGGAGTATCGAAAAAATAAGTACAGGAGGGCTATTAGGAAGTATCTATCATCTTGACTGGTCATCAGACGGAGATAGATTTGTATTTGGAGGACATAATGGAGGTGGGCTGAATTTATGGCTTATGGAAAACTTCCTGCCGCTTGAAAAACTTCCGCAAGAAAAAGAAAATCTCTTGGTCAGAAAAGAGGATAAGGAATTTAAAATCCGATAGGCCTGGGCAGACTATGAATTATATGGGCAAGGAGCGCCTTCACCCGACGGCAATTATATCTCTTATGTGCATTATAATACCGGAGATCTCGGTATCCTCGAAATCGCCACCGGAAAGAAACGCCGTCTTACAAACAAGGGGACCTGGGATGAATCAGATGAATTTGCAACATATTCCAGATGGTCAGCTGACGGCAAGCAAATTGTATACGACTGGTACAATGAGAAAGGCTATATCGAATTGCGCATTATCGGGCTTGACGATTCGAAGTCCCGGATTCTCTATAGAAATGAAGATGTGACATGGGCACAAACTTACGGTTGGTCCCCCGATGGTACGCAAATTCTGGCGTGTTTCTCCAGAAAAGACGGAGAAGAACAGATTGTGCTGGTTTCCGTTGACGATGGTTCCATGCACATTCTTAAAACACTGGAAAAAGAGTGGCCAAAAAATATGAACTTTTCACCAGACGGTAGATACATTGTGTATGACTTTCCACAAAAAGATAACAAACCGGGACGTGACATTTCCCTGCTTTCGACAGATGGGAGTCGTGAAATTACGTTAGTTGAGCACCCCGCTAATGATTATGTATTTGGCTGGGCGCCGGATGGAAAAAATATCCTTTTTGCAAGTGACCGGACCGGAACCCTAAGTGCATGGCTCATTGCAGTTGCAAATGGAAAACCTCAGGGAAATCCAAAGCTGGTTAAAACTGATATTGGCCAATTTGCCACAATGGGATTCACCAATGATGGTTCTTTTTACTATAACTTTGGTGGAGAATTTACAAGGGATATTTTTTCAGTAAAAATAGATCCTGAATCAGGCGAAATTATTAATCAACCAAAGAAACTCATTGAAAATTTCGAGGGACACAATCTAAGTCCCGACTACTCGCCTGACGGAAAACGCCTAGCTTACGTTCGGCGTATTCGACCGGATATTCTCTGTATTCGTTCTCTTGAAACTGGTGAGGATAGGGAGTTTACACTAAAACTCAAACAAATTAAATTACCCCGTTGGTCCCCTGATAACAAGTTTATTCTTATCGCGGGCCGGGGTAATAATAATCTTTGGAAACTTTATCTTGTAAATAGTCAAACGGGAAACCTCACAGTTTTACCTTCGCCACAAGGTGACATGAGGCTTGTTGGCAGTCACGAGTGGTCTCCAGATGGGAAAACTATTTTTTACGGGCAACGATCCAAAACAAATAATCGCACTCAAATTATGCACCGTGACATAGAAAGTGGCACAGAAAAGGAACTATTTCTTGGCTCCAATGATAATCAGTTCTATTTATCCTGTTCACCTGATGGCAAATGGTTATCTTTTTTTACAAAATTTGGTACGGAATTAAAAATCATGCCAGCTGGAGGAGGGGAACCCCGGCAATTATTTGCGTGTATGCAAGGCGATCATTTGTCAACACTCAGATGGACTTCTGATGGAAAGTACATTCTTTTTGTAATAAGGCCATCCGGGAATTCAGTACGACAACCCGACCAAAACAAATGTACTTTATGGCGAATTCCCGCAGATGGCGGAGAACCCGAAAAACTGGGATTAGAAATAAGTTCTACTCAACATTTGAGTGTTCATCCCGACGGACAACATATCGCCTACTATAACTTTTCGACCCGGATTAGTGAAGTCTGGGAAATGAAAAATTTTCTGCCAAAAGAAGAAACTGGAAAACAATAATTCAATATCTCAACACTTCCTGAACACTTTACAGGATACTTAGCAGTATTTTTAGAAGTAAAGGGAGAATTGCAAAAAGTCACTGATATATATTAACAGAAATAATTTGTTAAGATTTTTTGTAATTTAGATAATTGAATTGGTCCTTAATTAGTTAACCTTATTCATACCTAATGTTCCAGAGTCAGAAAATAGCACTCAGGAGGCACAAAAAGTTAATCGCTATTTTCCTTTTGACCATTTTCCTGCCATCTGTTTCGCTTAGTATCTTCGGAATCCTGGCATTGCGCAATGAAAAGTTCAGACAGGAAAAACAATTTGAAGAAGAGCAGATTAGATTTGCAGAGCAATTCAAATCGCAAATAGTATCATATTTCGATGATGTTGAAAATGTCCTTCAAGTCCTGAGTCAAAGCCCTTTATTAGTGAACAAGCAGTATGAGGCGATAGAACTATTACTGGATGCTCAGATAGCTGAAAATCATTTGTTAGGCAATTTTTTTATTGTTTATAACGAAACCAAGCCCTGGGTTCTTCATTTTCGGGCAGAATCAGTCAAACCGCCTATTACATCATCAACGGAGTTTGGTATCGCTCAGCAGAATAAATTGAAAAATGCTGAAGGATATGAATTCATTCAGAAAAATTACTCAATGGCCATTTCCGAATACGAGGAATTGCTAATCAGTGTAAAT
>CAYXQX010000243.1:0-6187 GCA_964467485.1 uncultured Porphyromonadaceae bacterium
CCGTTTCATTTCTATATGGGAATACTAAATAAGGAGATCCGGAAGCCACACTATTAATGTATTCTTCAGCATTATTGACATCAAGATGGGCCAGCCAAATATCTCTTACCTGATAATCGGGCGACAGTTTGAGCATTCTCACAGCCTCTTCCCTGCAATTAAGATCACTGTAGAAAATTGCCAAATCAATATACGACTCATACGCTAACTCATTCGAAATATGATTCTTAAAGTCCATTTCAGAATCAGGAGTATCGTTAATCATTAGCTTTTCAAACCTAACAAAGTGATTAGTAGCATCCAGTTCAAATAATCTGCTTAATATTTTCTTTGCTTCAGAAACCAGTTCTTTTTTTCGATATACCATTGCCATTATCTGGTGAGCCACAGGATTATAAATATTGAAGCTCAGAGATTTCCTGGCGTAATCCAGTGATTTGGTATAATTACCTTCAGCAAAGAAGCTTTTTGCCAGCTCAACATAAGCAGGAGAACGATATTCTACTGAAGCGGCAGCAATAGAGAAACCCGATTTGCTTTCGTTAACATTTTTCAGTTTTCTGTTTATCAAGCCGTACAAGTAATTGGCTTCAGGATTATAGGCATCAATTCTTAAGGATTTTGTTATCAATTCAAGGGCTTTGTCGTAATTCATCTTTCGAAAATATCCTAGAGCAAGCCTGTTAATAGCTGGCAAAAAACCCGGGTCTTTATCCAGGGACAATTGGTAGTTCTCCATTGCCTCCTTCAACATTCTTTGTTTCTCCTGCTCCAGTCCTTTTGTATAAAGGCCATATGCCGATTCCCAATTGAACTCAGGCAGAGCTGTCAACGGTCGGTCAGCTTTCTGACCTGCCGGATCGGAAGAGTATAAAATATCGCCACTCTCCAAGCATACCTCAAAGTATTCAGTCTGAGGAACAAATTCTACGCTCTGCTTCTCAAGTGGTTTTAGCTTCATACTTATCTGCTTCGCGATTCCTCCATTTTCTTTTATCAGGAGAACATCATCAACAGTCTGAAGAGCAGAAAACAATACTTCTATCTTACCATCTGCTTCTTCAACATTTAACACTCCTTTGGGGCTGGCAGCTACCATACCGCCGGTTTCTTTCAGAGGAAACCATATCTCATGCATGACATCTGCATCATGAGGGGCAAATTCCTTATGTTTAAAAGGTGTATTAGTACTGTTATTCGCAGCTTGATTATACAACTTACCCGCCTGAAATTCAATATACTGACCATCATCATCTGTCAGCAGGTCCTCCCAAATCATTCCTTGCTGAGACAGCCCCCATATCCAGAGTTTCTTACCAGGTTTTTCATCGTAAGAGCACAAATGCCCGAAGCCAAAATCATCATTATGATAATAACCACCATAAAAATCAGAATATGAATTTAAAACGTGATAAGACTTATAAGTCCCAAAGTTATTATTCTCATAAAAGTTAATTTTCCGACCGTTTTCCTCAGGCCAGGTCCCCGGCTCTCCCCCATGTCCTATCCAATTGCTCCCGGGATAAATAAACTCCAGATTCCCTGATGATTTAGCAGCGGCATTCATCCAATGATAATATGTACAAGGAAGAGAAGTATTGTTAAACCATTTTACCTCAGTTTCGAAATAGGCTCTATCAGGATGAACAGAAATCTCCACATTCCATTTTGTCCCAGAGGGAAGATCTATCGCTCCAACCACACAGGAAACGCTCCCATCAGCATACTTTTTCATCACATAATCAACTGGAGTAGAGCAGGTAGGGATATGTCCAATATCTCCAAAATTAAATTCCAAACCTCCTGATGTCCAAGGCCCTCGCATGGCCACATCCCTAAACTTCACCACATGATTAAAATAAAGGAACTCCTTTCCGGTAGATTTCTCAATGGCACCCCATACTTTACCTCCAATATCAGGACACACAAACACCTTGACATAGTCATTTTCAAGAACAATCATCTTCCATTCCTGCATTACGGGAGTAGCGGTGAACGCACTAAAACCGAAATATGGATAAATCCTGCTTATTTTAGCCACCGGATCGGGATCAGAAAAAGGATAGGTAGAAAACTCCATTATTTCTTCCCTGATTGTTGCTTTCTGAGCAAAGCTGGTCTGAGTTGTTAGGAAAAGAATTAAAAAGGCAAGGGTGAAAAGTCTCATATAATAAAATTTTGCATCGTAAATTTAGAGGTAATCATTGACTATCGATGAATATCGACAAGTATTTCACAAATCTCTTTCAGTTGGCAAATTATTAAAAAAAACTCTATCAGCAACTACAGAAAAAGTTGGCTGAGTTTTTCCATTTTGACCCTCATCCGAATCTACCTACACAACAATTTCCGAACCTCTTCCTTCCTGGTCCTGGATACAGGAACCATGCTGCCATCTGTCATTTCCAGATACCCCCCATCCTTTTTCGAGTATGCTGTAACCTTATCCAGATTCACCAAATGGGAGTTGTGAACACGGCAAAAATTATGTCGACTGAGAGCCAGTTCATAATCCTTGAGAGTCTTTGAAACCATCACAGACCTTCCGTCGCTTAATAAGAAGCGAGTATAATTACTATCGGCCTGACAGCGTATAATATCCTTGACGGCAATAAATTCAGTTTTTTCTTCTTGGGGCAGAGCGATTTTCTGATCCCTGCTATTACGTTCCAGGTTAGCAACAAGATTATTTAGTCGGTAATTTTCTTCTTTTATCCTGATTTTAGATTTGGCCTTCTCAACTGCAGAAATCAGTTTGTTAAAGTTTACTGGCTTGAGCAGGTAATCCAATGCGTTGAATTCGAATGCCCGAAAAGCATATTCATCATAGGCAGTAATGAATATTACCTCAAAACCATTTTGAGGGATTTGCTCCAGCATTTCAAAGGCATCACCTCCAGGCATTCTGATATCCAGGAATATGAGATCAGGATAAAATTCCTTAATAGCCGCCAATCCTGAACCCGAACTATCCGCCTCCCCAACCACCTCAATATCCGGACAATATCTAGCTAAAAGGTGTCCCAGGTTTTGCCGGTTTGGTACTTCATCATCTATTATGAGTGATCTGATCTTCATAGTTCAGGTTTATCGAGTGGGATAACAAATTTAACCCTGATTCCCGGTTTTCCTTGTTTTTTTTGCATTTCTACCGAAATCCCGTCACCCCATTGCTCTTTTAAAAGCTCCACTCTCTGCTTTGTGAGTTTCCAGCCCTGACCCAGGCCATTTGAGGCATTGCCATTATACAGCCCGGGACCATTATCCTCAACTAATACTATGAGATTCCTTTCATTGATATCAAATGCAATATCCAGCTCTCCCCGGTCCCCCATCTGAGATAGAGCATGGATAATTGCATTCTCAATGTGCGGTTGAATAAAAAGTGGTGGTATGTCTATCATATCAACTTGAATTTCTTCATCAATTTTAATAGAATATCTAAAAGGAAAACGCAGCTTCTCCAGTTCCAGGTAGGTTTTAAGGGTCTCCAACTCCTCCGCCAGGCTAATATGGTCCCTTGAAGATTGATCAAGAATTTTCCTGACCAGATCACCAAATTCGGCCAGGTACAAGTTTGCTTTCTCTATTTCATTGCCATTAACAAGGTTTTGAATTGAACTGAGTGAATTAAACAGGAAATGGGGGTTCATTCTGGATTTCACCGCCCCTAATTCCAATTCCGCCATCTTTCTTTTCATCGCCAATTTCTGTTCCCTGTTTTTACTATTGATTTTCACAAGAAGTAAGATTATCCCAGCGATTAGTATTACCGCTAATAAAGAAACCCAAAGCAACTTCCGCTTTACAGTTTCAGGAGGATCAATCTCAAAGTCGAGCTGAGGCCAGCTTTGGAGATTTGCTGGAGGAAACCCTCCCATTTTACTCTGACGAATAGTAGATATTCTCTGATCCTTATCTATCGTAAACATTAGATCAGGCCTGTCAGCAAAGTATTCCCTGATTCTTTGAACAGATTTTTTATCTGTTACATATATCTGATTTTTAAATTTATACTCCCTAATACTATCCTTATTAACAGGCTCATCACCAATATAATATAACAATGTCTTAATGTCTTTTTGTTGATTTTTGAGAAAAACTATGATGCTCTCATCATTAAACTTAGGAAAGCCTGGATTTTTTTGCTTTTTTGGCATAAAATAGGCAGGTGTTACTTCAAGCAGAGTGCCTGCCAAATCACGAATATTATACCTCTTACCTTCAAAATCAGTGAATTCAAATCTATCAATTGTAGTTCCCGGCAGGAGATGTGAATACCTGCACCACTGTTCCTCGAGCATGTTCCCATATTCAGAACCTTTATATTCGCTTATAAAAAATTTGTAGTAACGCTCAGAAATTTCAGTATAGAATTTTTCCATTCTGGCCTGAGTCAAGCTTGCCAATACGTAATACCTGTCCCATCCGGTTAATAGTGACCCTGCAGTCTCAAGAAGATCAATATTATAGGTGTTTCCATAATAAGGCAATCCATTAATAGTCGAAAAAGCGGTAACGAGCCGTGTAATAAACTTTCTATAAGCTATTGAATTGATTCCATTGTAATTATTACAGTATCTAAAGAAGTTTGTTAAGCTGTCTTTTTGATTATAATCGGGAACATCATAATTTCTCGTAAGAATATCATTTAGCCTGTATTTCAATTCTTCATATAAAACCTCAAACTCAAACCATTTCTGAAAATCCTTGCTGTATTTAGGTTTTTCTTTCTCATACATCTCCCTAACATGTTGAATCTCTTCAAGATTAATCTTCATGTTCATATTGGAAAATCCCAGAACATAGCTGTTAAGCAACACCTGCTCCCTCCATGAAATCCCTTGGAATTCCATATTTTGTCCAAATTTTCTCAGATCCACCGAGAATCTGATAGTATCTCCGGGCATTACAAAAAATCTTATTTGTCGCGGGTCACTCTTATATGACCAAAAGGATTCCAAATCTTCCGGGAAATATATAGTTACCAGGCCTGGACCATCAGGCATATCTCCTGTAATTGTAAGCTTTTCACCCTGCCTGTTAATATCATAAACACTTTCATTTTCAACAAGCCCATCAGAAGGGAATCTGACAATCGCCTTGCAGGAATCGCATCCTCGGATATCTCCAAAAATCCATGCATTCTGATTTTCCCCACTGTAGCCCCCAATACAGCGACAAACAGTTTTGCCTTCTAACTTTGGCTGCCTTCTAATAAAATTAATCTGATAGCTAAAAATATTATTTATATCCAACAGGACACCAATCAAGTCATGGAAATCTATTTTACTAGCTACCAAAGAATCAGGCCTGGATTTTTCACTATTCCAGAAAAGCTCCCCATAACTACTTTGCCAGTTTTGAACCTCTCCATTCACAGTTGCTGCATACTCCTGAGTAAAAAGTATTTGTGATGGATTCTTACCCGCATTGCTCCAGCTATTGTACATTTCCAGCCCTCTATCGGAAACATCCAGTTCAAACCTGGTATCTGCCTGGTTTTTGACCAGTCCGCTCATATCGGGAAAAACATCATTAATCAAGCTCAGATAGTACATCTCGCTGATTCGACTGAGAATATATTCGTAGCGTATTTTATTCTGCATTGATTGTCTTCTCAGCTTATGTATTTTTTGTATCACCTCATTTTGGAAGTCCTCTATGCCCTCAATCAGTAATACTTTCCCTCTTGAGTCCATTTCAAAGCTGAACTCCCTACCCTGGTCTGCATAATTAACCAATGAATAAGCTGTTGAATCAAAGGCTGATTCAAATCTATCCGGCTGATCTCCATACCCTTGCAGGAATTTAATTTTACTATAGCTTGATGCTATAGACATGCTCATCTTATAACCCCTGTTTGTCACTCCCATTACTTTAAAATCCAGGAATTTTGTCCTTTGACTTTTAATAACCCTGTTATTCTGTATAGGCATCACATTGGTGAGGGTATCTATTCTTTCAAAAACATGCTCGAATCGCAAAGTTTGCCCCTTTATGAACTTGTAGTTAAAATCCTGGGATTGGGAATTAACATCAGGATAAATGAAAAAAAGGAGGATTATAATTGTCAGAATAGATTTATTCATGGCAGTAGGTTTATCAATTTTGATTTGAATTTATCGATAAACAAAACAATTATCAATGCAGAATGAGTGGATGGTTGGGATGGATGAGTGGGTGG
>CAYXQX010000244.1:0-6165 GCA_964467485.1 uncultured Porphyromonadaceae bacterium
ATACTCCTTGTTTGTCGGCATACCTTGTGATAGCATCATGATCCAGCCTTCTACCTCGTGTGTTCAATAGAACAAAAAAGCAGTTGCATCCTTGGTTTGAGTCTTGAAGTTGCTTAAGTAGTTTAATATCTTTCTTTGCGTCGGTCAAATCGCTTTGAATTTTCACCTCAATGGCTGAGTGGAAAAAATCAAGAGGGATAGATGAAAATCTTGACTGGATAAGACCTTTTTGATAATTATTTTGGAGCTTCATTGCAGACAATATCCAATTTTCCCCCTTCCTGTTAACTAGAATCCCAATATCTATTCTGGGTAATCGCCTCAGCGTTGAAGTACCTACATTATCACTAGGAGCAGGCTTTACTTCACAATGAACGCTCAAGTCCTTAACATCACAAAAATCTTTAAGTCTGCAATAAATCTCGGCAACAATATCCCTCTACTACCGTAAAGGTCAGCTTTTGCTGCTGCCCTTTTTCACTCCGACAAACCACAGAGCTATTGCAAGCAGTGCCAGATTGTTACAGGCCCTTGAATAGCTTTCCGGTGCTAATTCCATAATGCTTAAATCAGTAACAGCAGTTAGAACGGCGAAAATAAAGGCAATAGCGGATAATACTACTAATATCCAGCTAAGCTGTCGAATTAAATTTTCCATAATTATTTCTCCAGATTATAATAGTGAACAGGTTAATTTCAGTATCGGGAAATCCTTTATTCATAGGTTTTTTCTAAATATACAAAAAACACCTAAAATAATTTGCTTAGTTTCAGGCTAATTGAAAATATTCAATAAAACCTATGAGAAAAGTATCTTTTAATTTTAGGCTATACGGGCTCCAGACGTTGCTGACGATAAACAGTATGTGTGGGATTGCTACCCCTTGTCATTAAAAGCCCCTAATTTCTCGATACGGTGGGGCGAAAAAAAGGTGTTTTAACCACGACCTTCGTTTGGTCTTGTACAAGCCTCCAAGCCCTGAAATGGACTATTCCTCCACTCCGTAGAGTTATTGAGCTGTGGGGCGTTGCAGGGTGGTTATACGGGGTCTTTCGGAGGGGCATATGCCCCTAAATGCTGAACTGGATTAGGGGGAATAGATAGAAGTCCTGGCGCGGGGGGATTTGGAATACCACTAAAAGGTAGTTTTATTATTGCAGGAACTATAAAAGGAACAAGAAACTGTATATAACGTCCTGCTCATTGGGCCACCAGGTTCTGGAAAAACCATGCTGGCCCAGCGTTTACCTACTATTTTAATTTAATTATGATTTTTCAGACTGGACTGTGAAGATTGGTGAAATTCTAAAATTAATCCTATTAGCTGCTCGCATAGACCACCTTCTGTCATCTAATGTCATGGCTTTGTAAATCAATGTAAAAATTAGTTAATTAATTAGTTCATTGGCTATTATCATCGTACCTTTTTAAGATCTAACTAACATAAATTATCATGAAGAAATAATGCAAAATTGATTATTTATAGTTATTCAAAGATAAAACAAATCACCTTATTATGAAAAAGCTATTGATTAACGCACTTATTTTGGCAGTTTTGGCAGGCTTCTTCCATGCCTGTGAAAAAGCTACTGTCAAAGACGATTCATTTGAAGAAATGGATCTGAAATCGGCAAATTCTTCTAAAACAAGTTATATTGTAGTTCTGGGTGATGCTGATTTGACCCTTGAACTTTTCAACCTGAAAGGATATGAAATGAGACAAGCAGCCGTGAAAGCGGCAAGTTCCAGGATCCTTAATCGTGCAGGAGTTCTTGACGGAGAAGTAGAACATGTTTATGGTACTGCTCTTCAAGGATTCTCGGTTAAAATACCCCCGGGACAATTAAAGAAACTGGAAAATGATCCTGCGGTAAGATATATCGAAAAAGATGAGATAGTATCATTAGTTAAACCTATATCCATCTCAGAAAAAGGTGATTTCAATGCTCAGGCACAAGTAACTCCTTATGGTATAACCAGAGTTGGAGGTGGTGCCACCTATGGTGACGATCAAAGTGAGACCAAAGTAGTATGGGTTATTGACACAGGAATTGATTTAGACCATCCCGACTTAAATGTAGATGTATCCAGGGGAGCCTATTTTACCGGGCGGGGGACCAAATCCCCTAATGATGACAATGGGCATGGCACCCACGTTGCGGGAACAATAGCTGCCATTAATAATGGCCAAGGTGTAATTGGTGTTGCAGCCGGAGCTACTGTTGTTGCTGTAAAAGTTCTCGACAAAAAAGCAAGCGGTTATTGGAGCTGGATAATTGCCGGCATTGACTATGTCGCAGAAGAGGCTGAATCTGGAGATATTGCAAACCTCAGCCTTTTAGGAGGAGTAACCACTGCTGTTGATGATGCTGTGATTGCGTTGGGCAAAACAGGAGTTAAGGTTGCCATGGCAGCCGGAAACGAGTCTGATGATGCCAATAATTACTCACCCGCCCGTGTGAATGGACCAAATCTATATACTGTTTCTGCAATGGATATCAATGATAATTTTGCCTCATTTTCAAATTACGGAACTCCTCCTGTGGATTATTGTGAACCTGGAGTAAGTGTTTATTCTACTTACATAGACGGTGGTTATGCAACTGCCAGCGGTACTTCAATGGCTGCACCACATATGGCTGGAATACTTGTATGGGGAGTCCCATCTACTGACGGAACCGTCAATGGTGATCCCGACGGCGACGGAAATGCTGATCCGATTGGTGTAGTTGGAGGAGGGGAAACGCCAAACAGCCCTCCATCGGCAGATTTTACGTTCACTACAAGTGATTTGACCGGTAGTTTCACCGATGCAAGCACTGATTCAGATGGTACCGTTACTGCATGGAGCTGGGACTTCGGAGATGGTAATACTTCAAATGTTCAAAATCTAAGTCATCCTTATTCTGCTGAAGGAACATATACTGTAACCATTGCCGTTACTGACGATGATGGAGCAACAGACTCGGAATCGAAAAGTGTCACCGTTACTGATCCTGTAACAGGATATATAATCCTTACCGCAACTGGAAGAAAAGTTAGGGGAATAAGATATGTAGATTTGTCATGGTCTGGCAATTCTTCAAATGTCGATATATACAGGGATGGAGGAATAATTGAAGAAGATATGGACGGTTCAACTTATACAGATAATTTGCAAAGAAGCAGTGGAACATTCACCTATCAAGTATGTGAAACAGGAACTTCAACCTGTTCCAATGAAGCATCCGTCACCTTTTAATTAATAATATATTTAGTATTGATAAAACCCGGGTAGATATGCCCCTAAATTCTGAAGGCTGATTGGGGCGATTAATAACGTGTCCTCACGGGCGGATTTTGCCACTCAACAATTATGTCGTAACTTGTAGGTAACCAAATCTTTGAAGCCATGAAAAAACTTATAATTCCGGTATTTTGTATATCCCTGTTTGGACTAACCTGTTGTGAAAAAAATCAAGCACCGGAAATATCATCTATAAAATCGTTAACAGAAGTTATTGTTGGCGGATCAGAGGTTTTACTAGTCGTAAATGTTTCTGATGAAAATGGAGAGGTACTAACCTACAACTGGAGTGCTAACGTTGGAGAGTTTATCTATTCCACCACTTCAGACTCAGTGATCTGGAAGGCACCAATATCAATTACAGAGGAATCGTATACCATTACTGTTGAAGTATCAGACGGGGAATTGAAAGTTGAAGATGAGCTGATAATATCGGTAGTAGGAGCTAAGTTTATTGATCTTCGTGATGACAACATATATGATTTTGTTCAGATTGGTGAGCAGTTATGGATGGCTGAGAATCTGGCTTACCTTCCTGCAGTTAGTGATCTTTTTCACGAATCTGATGTTGATCGTTACTATTATGTTTATGGTTATAATGGTAATGTTGTTTCTGAAGCTAAGTCAACAGATAATTATTCTAAATATGGAGTGTTATACAATTTCCCTGGTGTTTCCTGCCCTGAAGGATGGCATTTACCAACCGATGAGGAATGGAAAATGCTAGAGAAGTATTTAGGTATGAGTTCAATTGAAGCGGATACTAGCGGATTCCGCATTTCAGGTGACGTGGGCAGAAAACTGAAATCCATCTCAGGTTGGGCTGAAGAAGGTAACGGAGATAACAGCAGTGGCTTCAATACTCTCCCAGGAGGTTATGCGTTCGGTGGTTTCGATGGATTGGAGGGGAGTGCGACTTTTTGGTCATCAACAGCAGTTTATTCCCATGATTTTTATCCTAATTGGTATCGGTGGTTGGTCGATGGATTACCTGAGAGAGATCAGGTTTACCGAGGCTGGGCCGTTAGAAATTGTGCCTTTTCCGTTCGTTGCATTAAACACTGATTTGTCCTAAAGATTGGTTGCTGACAGCAACCAATGGACAAGTAATAGTTTAAGATATACGATAAAACAGTCCGCTGCATAAAGAGTGAGTAGTGCTTTATTGTTTATTTTACACCCACCCACAAATACTAAAACTAACTTTGTGTTGTATTGGCTATGGCGCCTCCTTCTGGTCGTCCTCGGAGTATGGCTTGTCGTACGCCTTGTACCGGAGCCTGGGCTACTATGGCGACGGTGGTGTGTACCGGAACGGCTACGACCGCAGTTTCGGTTTTTCTGTCCGCTGCCTCCAGAACTAGAGGGGCGATGGATATGTGTGAGAGAAGTGGTGGAGGATTAGTTTTAATTTTAAGGCCTTGAAGCCGCCTGCGAAGCGAGCGGCGAAAAGGGTGTAGGTGTCATTGTTAGGTTTGGTTGTATTTAAAATAAGGATTATTTTTCACTTTCGGCAAACGAAAGTGTTAAAAATATTGTCTCAAACATCGTCTATGTGTTGAGGCGATTAGTGAAAGTAAATCTATTGCATCATATAATGTTGTAGTCCCCATTACCGCCCCCATCTTTTTTTACACCACTGTAACTCTTTGATTATTTGTTGTGTTAGATACACGATCGCAATCCCTCCAGGTTCACCTGAAGATCAAGAGGTTATGAGCAATCACGCACATAACCTCTTTTTTATTGCAAACAATTTGCACAACAAACGGGGTTCAAACAGAGCTTTCATCCATTTTCTTTAAACAGAATACAGTTGCTGCGAAGCCATTTTCGTCACTAGATAATCCGGGCCTCATGAGCACCTCATGCTGATGACAGGAGCAATACTTTGATAGCTTTGGTATACAGAAGGTTATTGTCCGGAAAGCATTGCTCAGGGAACTCCGGTATTTATTGTCTTTTTGCGTCGGATTGTCTACCCAGGAAAGGGATCTGATTAATTGTTGAAAGAAAAAGTGCTCACTTTGGCCCGGAAAAGACTGCTCACATTGCTCCGGCAAACTATGTTCACTTTGACCCGGAATCGGGTGTTCATTTTAAATCGGCATGAGGTGCTCAATTACACCGGATTGTCTACTATATAGTACTTGCAGAAAGTCTGCTCCAGGGAGAATGCGGCTTCCTCCTTTTGAACTGAAAAGGGAAATGTAGCAATCCGAGAAATCATTAGATTGTCTACTTATAGAAGGTTGTTCATAAAGGATTCTTTTTTTGTAGCAATCTGATAACTATTTCGTCTTCATACAAAAACCAGACAATGAATCTTAAATATATAGTTTCACTTCTTGTACTTGCTATTGCGATAAATGGAAGAGTAAAATCTTTGTTTTAAAAAATAAAAAATAAAAAATATGAAACTGAAAATTGCATTAAGAAATCTATTCAAAAATAAGGTTGATACATTTATCAGCATGAGCGGACTGGCAATTGGGATTGCCGTCTTTTTCTTAATTACCATGTACTCCACACATGAATTGAGTTATGATAAATTCAACCTTAATTATAAAGATATCTATCAGGTTAATATCGGCAAAGAATTTTACACAACTGCTCCACTTGCCAATTTAATGAAGGAAAGCATACCGGAAATAAGGTCTGTTACTCGGATTGATTATTATGCGGGTGGAGGTCAGGCTCCTTTTATTGAGGTTGATGAAAATGGTGGATCATCAAAAAAAGTGAAAGTTAAAAATGTTGCTTTCGCAGACAATACTTTTTTCGACCTGTTTAGTTTTAAGGTAATCTATGGCAATCCAACCTCTGCTTTAAATAATCCATATTCAATTGTGTTAACCCGGAATACGTCACAGCTTTT
>CAYXQX010000245.1:0-6155 GCA_964467485.1 uncultured Porphyromonadaceae bacterium
TCTTCCAAACAATGATTTAACTGATCCACCCTCAAGCCAGAAGGATCAGGCTTTACTATCCTATATATATAATCAAAGGGACAAAACATACTTCACTAATTCATTCAATTCATTATCTGATACTTGCTCTCCAATTCCATGACGCTCAATTTCAAACACATCTTTCATCCTGGAACACCGCCCATCATGCATCCAGGGCCCTGTACGCCATACTTCAATCAGAGTTGGCGTATCCCAGGATTGAGCACCCAATGTATCATTCCTACTGCTAAAAGAATACACCTCCATATCTGTAAAATATGGTTTTGAATGGCAGTTATGGCAGCCAAGTTTATGATAGATTTTCTCACCTCTCTTAGCCTGATGATCAAGCTTACCCTTTTTCAGGTAGGGATTAGGTGCAGGCTGTAGTCCTTTCAAGTAGGCATCTACCGCAACAGAGTATTCTTCTGGAACTCTGGCAAACTGAATATATTTGAATCCGGCCCTCACAGCAGTTTCCGCATCCGCCCTAATTCCAGTGATCATGGCAGGTGGAGTTAAATGGGATAATAGCATACTTTTGCAGTTTCTAGGATTACCCATCCCATCATTTAGTAAATCCCAATTCAATCCATCAGTCCTGGCATCAAATGGATGGCATCCATTACATGATTGCCAACCCTGGAAACAATAAGTAGCATCGTTAAAATATTTCTCACCCAGCCTCTCTTGAGTTTCTATATATCCATCATTCAGAGCAAAGGAGTTAATTTCATAATCTTCTCCTGATGTTAAAACCTGATTTACTGTATCAGAAAAATACATACCCAGAAAGATTCCTTTTTTATTCATTGTAACAGCTCTCGGACCATTCCCCGGCAATCCTATCCTCTTCCTGATCCCAGATAGAAAGTTCAAGTCGTATGCCAGACTTTCTCTATTCTCTGTGGATTCAAGTTTCTCAAAAAATGCCTTTTCATCAATCACTGATAAGTCGTGTGTTCCTGAATGAGCGACAACAATTCTTCCATCATAACAGTCTATTCCCCACGAACCGGCTGCACCATGTTCAATTTCATCCAATAAAACAGTTCCCTGGTAAATCTGATCTTCAACCCTGATAATACTCAATGCCGAGGTATTCATCCAACCCTGCTCAAGCTGCGTAGTTGGTACCTGGAACCGACCCAGGTTATGGCTCACCAATACATATTTACCGTCTGAGGATAAAGTCATTCCTCGAAGAGCATTACTACCATTAGCCAAAAGAATGTGTTTTTCCACCTCAAGTGTTTCTGTGTTAATAACTGAAACAGCTGAGGAAACAGTATCCATGTCAGCTCTTTGATGAGTGGTGAAATTGGCCACAAACAAAAACTTTTCATCAACAGATAAAACACTATTAAAAGGCTGTTTAAGCAATGGTATGGTTTTAAGCAGTTCTCCCTTAGGAAGTTTATAAATACCAACTTCATCAAGCCAGGTATGACACACACTTAATAAGCCTTTGGATTTTATGCAAACAGGTGATCTGGCTCCTGGTCCCGACTTAAATGAATCAAATTCATTCAATTGATTGTCAACAACATGGACACGCCCATTATCCTGATCACTGGTAATATAAATTGATCCATTTTCCTGAACACACATGCCTGTGGGTTTCCCGGGAAAAACCTGGCCCCGCTTTAAACTGCCATCCGAAATTTTCAGAAGATCAATTCTTTGAGCGGTGGCTTCTAAAACAAGTAAGCCATTATGGTCATCCGACCACGATAAGAAGCCTGGTGAAAAAGGATTTTCAGCCTTGGAAATAAAAGAATCATATAGCATGTATCGCCCATTAATGCTGGTCAACACAAGCACTACCAGAACAGAGAAAAATAATATTTTCTTAATTTTCATGCTGATGAACAAAGGTAATCCCTTTTAGCAAATCTTCCTCCTGGATAGCCAGCATATAATCCCTGAAAACATGAAATATTACAGGTAAAAATCTTTTGTGAGTTCAAGATAATCGGCATGGTATAAATTTGAATTCTTTTCAGAGATTTGGATATGTGAATGAAAAGTTTTCTTCTCATCGAAAGTCCATTCCGACAAAACTCTAAAAACTTTGGAATCGGGATTTGAGCTCACATCAGTTCTTCTGGCTAAATGCAGATTGTTAAATTTGAGTATTCTTTCTGCTTCGTGGAAACGATCTCGCGGTAAGATCAAACTGAACCGACCCTCCGGACTCAATAATGGCACAATTGAGGCTATCAGATCCTCCAATTCTATACTTGAGCTATGTCTGGCTGTATTTCTTCCGAATCCTTGCTGAGAAGTGAACTCTTGAAATAAGGAGGATTACATACTATCAAGTTAAATTCTCTTTTTCCAATCGTGTGATCTCTGATATCTCTTTCGATTAAAGTAAGGCGATCGCTCCATAATGAACCAACGAAATTTTCTCTTGCCTGGATAGCAGCAGATGGGTCTATATCTATTCCTATAATCTTAGCCACACTTCTTTGGGCACACATCAGAGCAACAATTCCAGTTCCAGTACCCACATCCAGTACTTCATTACACTTATCAAGATCACACCAGGAACCTAGCAAAATAGCATCTGTTCCAACTTTCATCGCACACTTATCCTGATTAACAAGGAATTTTTTAAAACGGAACCAATCGTTTGACATCTTATACTGATTTCTCCAAACCCATTCCAAAAAGGCTGAAATCATATTTTACCGGATCATCAGGATCGAACTGCCTTAAAACTGAAGTTAATTCAGTAGCAGCTCTCCAATCATTAGATGATCTTGTAAGCAAGCCCAGGCTTCTTGATACTCTTCCAACGTGCACATCAAGAGGGATTATTAGATCCGCCATAGATATCTTTGGCCATAAGCCAAAATGGACACCAATATCATCCTTTCTTACCATCCACATAAGAAATAGGTTGAGGCGCTTAGCTGCAGATCCTTTCTCAGGATTTGAAACATGCTTATTGGTTCTTTCCGGTGGACTCCACTGCATAAATACCCTGCGGAATTCAATTAGTGATTCATATATTCCGCCATTTTTATATCCCGCATTGAAAACCTCTTCCAGGCCTTCATGATCCCTATATATTCTTCTTAAGGCATCTAAAAAATACATCAAGTCAATAGGCTGAAAAGTACGATGGACAAATGATCCAAGCATATCCCATTCCTTGCCCGAACTGTTTTGAAGAAAATCATAGGGGCAATTGTCCATCAGGTCCATTAACCGAAAGGCATTCTTTATTATCATCTGCCTTTTACCCCAGGCGATAGTACAGGTAAGAAATGAGGAAATTTCAATATCCTCTTTTTTATTAAAACTATGAGGAATCTGAACAGGGTCAGTCTTTATGAAATCCCTGGTATTAAACTCTTTGTACTTAAGATTAAGTAATACCCTGATATTGTCTTGCAGATCTGGCTTCATAAAAAACCTTTTTAACTCAGAATTAATCCGTCCTTCATATGAATAATCCTGTCGCTCATTTCAGCAAGATGGGTATCATGAGTAACGATAACAAAGGTGTGACCAAATTTATCTCTCAAATCAAAGAAAAGCTGATGAAGCTCTTCTTGATTTTTTGAATCTAAATTTCCTGATGGCTCATCAGCCATAATAACATCAGGTTTATTCATAAGGGCACGTGCCACAGCTACCCTCTGTTTTTCCCCTCCTGATAACTCGGAGGGTTTATGATCAAGACGATCGTTTAGGTTTAGGAAATCCAATAGCTCCTTTGCCCTTGCAACAGCCTCATGTTTGGATTGTTTTCCAATATAAGCTGGAATACAAACATTTTCGAGAGCCGTAAATTCCGGCAGAAGATGATGAAACTGAAACACAAATCCAATAGAATTATTGCGAAAAGACGCCAATCCAGCTTCATCCATTTTCGTGGTTTCCAAACTATTAATGAAAACTGTTCCTGAATCCGGCTTGCTAAGAGTACCCAATATCTGTAGTAATGTTGTCTTGCCGGCTCCACTAGGACCAACTATGGAAACAATCTCACCTGCTTTAAATGAAACATCTATCCCTTTTAAAACCTGAAGCGACCCAAATGACTTGGTAATATTTTCAGCCCTAATCATAATTTAGAAATATTGGCTGAAATTACTTCTTTTACTTTACTAGTGCAATTATCTGGGAAACGGTAAACGAGGACGAATCACCTGCTGGTAATCAACATAATAAGTAAGCTTTACCGAGAATGAGTTTGCTTGAGGAGAAGTAATAGTTTCATTAAAATTATCTACATAACCTCTGAAAAGATCATCCGACACTTCTTCGCTTTGATAAATATTATTTTTCCACACCAAGGTCAGAAAACTACCTGGAGCCAGATTCCAGCTATATTCCAAGTCGACAGTAAGAATATTAAAATTCAAATCTTCATTAGTTCCGTATTCAGGATAGTCCTGTAGGGTACCATCTTTTTGAAGCAGATAATACTCCTTATAGTCTACCGATGACCAGTAATGCCTCATTGATAAGCTCAAGGCAGACTTATTATTGAATACATAAGATGCTGACAATTGACTTGTTACTCTTTTTACATCCCTCTTACCAAATGCTATGCTATCCTCTGCAAAATAGTTTGCATATCCAATTTGATTGTTGTTTTTAGATATTTCAAATCGTGGATTCAATGAAAACTTATCGTTTACTCTCAATCTGGGGCGAAGACTGAATTTCCATCCCCGGTCATCCTCAGTATTTGCACCATACTCAAGACCCATATATACTCCCAATTTCTTCCTGTAATCGGTAGATCCTCCAATATCTATCTCCATAGAGGCAGGTCTTAGATAATACCAACCTTCAACCCGCGTTTCAAACCAGTCATGAGCCTTTACAGGATCACCTTTAAGAGATAAATTGAAATCCCAATAATTTTTAAAGGTAGACCGGGCAGAAAAATATCCTCCCAACCGTGCATATTCATTTGGAGCATATAACTCATCATAGACAATCATAGCAGTGTAACTCATCGAGTTAAAAACCGAAAATGGTTGAAGAAAACGGTACGTCATGTATAAGTCATGGCCAATACTGTTATTATGTCTAAGGTAACCCATATCATTCGGATCGTAAGTATCGCTGATTACTGACAGGCTATAATTTACATTAAAACTTCCACCATATTTCCCGAAACCTAGTTGGGTACTGTATCCGTTATCTGAATTACCCGATAATGAATCAAACTTAGCACTATAAGCCACACTTGCATTCACACCATACATATTCTCCTTATCCCTGTACCTGCCGGATAAACCAGAAACGTTTGCCATCCTTGTAGACGAAGGTGTTACCACGTTAGTATTAGTGAAATTAACAAAAGAGTTACGCCCGATTATCTGATCCAGAACCACCATATTATAATTTGTGAATGGTTCTGTCAGCACCTTTTCTTCCTCCATCTCAGGATATCTGTACTTCGCATATGTATTGGCAGTCATAGCGTTGAATATACCTACTCCTAAATTTTTGGAATTCCTTCCGGATATTTTTGTTGCATTGATAAGCTTTACCTCTTCCGGATTCTCAAGACGTTCTAATTTATCAGTGTCAACTTCATCATAAATGTCCCAAAAACCATCAGGCTGTTTACCAATTCTCCGTGAATAAAATAATCCTGCTTTATTAAACAGCTCTATCCCCTCAGTAAAGAACTGACGGTTTTCACGGTATTTAGTTTCATACGGTGTGAGATTCAATACAACGTCATCAGATTTTCGCTGACCAAAATCCGGAATCAAGGTCATGTCCAATGTAAAAGCCTCCGTAATACCATATTTCAGATCCATCCCGGCTGCATAGCTAAAACCGCTTCCATCTTCACTAACATGGTAATAGCCTGCCGCAAAAGGGTACAATTCAAGCCTCAGGGGTGCCTTTATCGAAGTGATCCCAACTAATTCACCATTCTGATCCTCCTCCGCAAAACTTCTATCCACGGGGTTCCAAACTGACATTTCTCTTGTTCTTCTGATTGATCTCCAGAAATTAACGCCCCAGGTCTGCACCTCCTCCTTTGAAAAACGTATGGCTGCATAAGGTATTTCTACTTCAACAATCCATCCTTCATCTGTAATTTGAACCGCACTCTTCCATACGGCATTCCAGGAATAATCTCCAAA
>CAYXQX010000246.1:0-6139 GCA_964467485.1 uncultured Porphyromonadaceae bacterium
ACTCCTCAAGCTGTTTGTTGTTATCCTTCAGGTAAGCTATGAAATCGTTATTAGATTCAAAATAATATTTATTAAAGTACAAAATTGTCCTGATATGAGAAATCAGCTTTTCAAAATCATTTATCTGGTAAACGCTCTTCAAGTCATCTCTGAATTCATTTTTAGATTTATTACTATCAGATTTTTTTCCTGATTTTATTTCCCCCCAATTAAGATCATTGTCCATCTGGAAAAGCATATAATGATCAATAATTTCCAGATCATCTGAAGCCGGGTTAGATAGGTAAGTCATAGGAAAGGCTGCATAGGACGCTGTTGGGCCTAGTAAAAACCACGACATAATATCTTGAACCGGTGTCCATTCAGGAGCCATTATATGATCTGTGGATGAGACACTTAGATATGCAGGTGTTTTGCTGCCAATTTCATTAAAGTATTTTAAGCTTATCATACCTGGATCAGTTTCCACGTAATCTTCCTTAGGTAATGCCTCAAGAAGAGCAGGATTTTGCCCCGGTAAAAAGACAGATCTGTGGGCCAATACATCACCATAACGGTTTAGAAGATTGACTTTTAAAACTTGAGGATATTGAAAAAGATTTATAGGAACAGTAAATTCGTAATTGACCTTCAGGTGGAATCTTTTTTCGAATATAAGGATACCATTACTTGCAGCAACTACATGCAATGGTATGGAAGAATCCTCAATATCAGTATTAACAACGAACTCCAGGTTTTCATTGCTCCTGTTTTTTAGAACCAGCTGAATGCTGTTTTTCTGGACTTCAGGAAGCTTGAAGTCTATGTCAATTCCAGTAGGTTCTGTTAGCCTGACTTTCAGTGGGTTGCCGGCATCAGCTTTTGCTGTGAATGACCCAAATCCTTGTTTTTCAGAAGATATATCTTTTACTTTCTTATCATCATTATCTAGAATCTGCCCCTCTATATCAACAGCGTTTCCGAGATAATCATAGGCTCTGAATCCAAATTGTGTTTCAAACCCATCCACAAAAAGACCACCCTCGGGAGCAAAATCAATCCAAATAGGTGTTTTTGATGTAGGAATCAATATGCTGTTGGCTACAGTATTTCCCATGTATTGAATAGCTGCTTCTACTACTACGAGACCTAACTCCTCGTTTTCGGGAAGAGTAAGATCCAGACTGGCTTTTCCTTCCTTGTCTGTTTTGGCATCTTTGGCTTCAAAGCTGGATCCATTGTAGCTGGCTATATAACTGAATTTTTTCCTTTTCAGTGGCTGCCCTTCCATATTGAGTACTTCTACATTGATTTGAGCAATGTCACCCGGAAGATAAGTGCTTTGACCCGCAGACATTTTGATAGATACCTCAGGTAAAATTCTTGGGTTAATAAATATTTTCTTTTTGAATACCTTTTCTGCCGGGCCTGATTCCATCATATTTGTCCAGGCTATTAAAAAATATTCTCCCTTAGGCAAACCATATAAAATATCCAGTGTGCCTTCTGACTGGTTGTTTATTATTTTGAAGATCTTCTCTTGTTGTATTGCCCCATAAGTATCAACGATTATTATATGGAGATTAGAGCTGGAACTGATAGCTACTGGATTATAAATATCTCTTACATAGGCTTTGAAATTCAGATGATCACCATCCGAATATACTTCCCTATCGGTTTGTAGATATACCATCTCAAGAGGATTCTCGCTCTGGAAAGTTTTAACACGGCTTGAGAAATCCGGAACTACTCCTTGCCCTGTTGCAGAGAAAAGGGAAAAAGTAATAATAACAAATGTTAGGAAAGCTGCTTTTGCCTCAGCTTTGTTCTTAATGCAGGAAAACTTAATCATTGGAGTATCTATTGTGTCTAATACAAATTTTCAGTATACAAAAATCAGGATAATTTAGGAGAATTGGAAATAAGCTATGGAGTCAATAATTGAAATAAGAAAGAATTGGCCAATGGTAAAATATTATTTCTCATTTATCAAGCTCTTTTTAACTTTGATCCAAACCTTGTTCATTATGAAAAAGATTTCCTATTCAATACTTGCATGTGCGCTGTTTATGTTTTTCACTTATGGGTGCACCAGTAATAAGAAGGCTCCTTCCTATCTTTCTGATTATCAAGAGCAATACAAAGATGATCCAAGAGCGGCTAATTTAGCTTGGTTCAAGGAGGCAAAATTTGGTATGTTTTTGCACTACGGTCTATACAGTCAATTGGCCAAAGGGGAGTGGGTCCAGCTAAGAGATACTATCCCGGTGAGTAAATATGCTAAACTGGTTGATACATTTACGGCGGATGGCTTCAGCCCGGAAGAGATAACTGAAACAGCATTGTCAGCCGGGATGAAATATGTTACAATCACATCCAAGCATCATGATGGATTTTGTTTGTTCAAAACTGAAGCAACAGAGTTCAATTCAATCAATTCGCCTGCTGGTCGGGACTTGATTGGTGATCTGTACAAGGCCTGTGAGGAGAAGGGACTAGGCTTATTTCTCTATTACTCATACGGTGCAGATTGGAAGCATCCCTATTTTATGTCCAGAGAAGATGGATGGTCCAACGCCAGGCCTGCCTATAAGAAGCCTCAACCGGAGTATCTTTATGAAAAACCTGAAGATTTTAAGATTTATGTCGATTTTGTCCATACCCAGATTCAGGAACTCCTCACCCAGTACCCCAATATTGCAGGTATTTGGTTTGATCCTATAATGGGTGTTTATTCAAATCCTGACCCTTTTCCTATTGATTCTACTTATGCTCTCATCAGGAGTATTTCTCCGCATGCTTTAATATCTTTTAAACAGGGTGCAAATGGAGATGAGGACTTCATGGCTCCTGAGAGAAGTGGTTCGGCCAGAGTAGGTAAGCAATATGAGGTGGCAAGACTTGCTTATGAGAGTAACAAAAATAAGCCAAAAGAAATCTGTACAACCTTGCAGCCCCATGCCTGGGGTTATAATAAGAATGATGATGGGAAACATAAAAATGCTGATCAGGTTATGGATATGCTTCAAGGTGCAAAGGAAATGGGCGCTAACCTTTTACTAAACATTGGCCCTTTGCCAAACGGAGCCCTTCCTGCTGAAGATATTAGCGTATTGAAGGAGGTAGGAGGGCGATTATTGAAGTGACTCATGGCCCGGTAATTCAGAGAGTATTTCATTTGGAAAGGAAAGATGATTCTTTACCTTTGTCGTATAATAATGAGCATATGCCCAGATTAAAGTGCAGACGAAATATTGAAATTACTCTTGGAGTTAACTATTACAAGCCGATGGGGGTTCCAATACGCCTGCTGGATGAGGTAAGGATTCAATTAGACGAGATTGAGTCAATTCGTCTTGCTGATTTGGAAGGTCTTTACCAGGAAGATGCGGCTGAAAGGATGGGGATTTCCCGTCAAACATTCGGACGCATTATTAAGGAAGCTCGTATGAAAATTGCTGATGCATTAATTAATGGCAAAATCATACGAATAGAAAATATTGATAGTTAAACAAAAATTTTGATTGTATCATGCCACAATTAGATCACAAAGGGCCGGATGGCAAAGGTCCCAAAACGGGAAGAGGATTAGGTAAATGCCGAAAAGATGATGATGCCCAACTAGGGGAACTAGGAAAAGGACGAGGCCAGAAACGTCATTCTGGTGGAGGTGAAGGAAAGGGTCAGAGATTAAAAAGCAGTAAGTTGTTTGATAAAGATGAAAAAGATATAGATGAAAATTGAGCTGCCAACATTAACCCAATTATCAGGGCTTAGGAGAATAGTGTTTTAATCTGAAATCGTACTTCATACCTATCTCTAAGGGTATGTCCAGTGATGTTTCAATAAGGCCGTACTTGCTGTAGCCCGGGCATAGTGTATACCTGATTCCTGTGCCGATAAACACTTTTAGTTTCTGACGGATATAAAAATTTGCCACGATTCTTGTGTCTACACCAAAAACATAAAGTGGTTTTGGTTTATAGAATGCTAAACCATTCAATAGGTGCCCATATGTGTTTAATCCAAATCGCTCCCATTCTACCCATGTGCGGTTAATGCCTAATCCGACAAATGTCTGATGGCCCCATGTTGACATGGCGTACTCGCCAGATAAGCTGAGGTTAAGCCTTTTAAATTTTTGCCTGTTATAGAAAATAGATATGCCACCTCCGTTCATCCCCGGCTCATAAATTAAATTATAACTAGGTGACACAAACGAGTTTAGGGAGAATCCAATTTCCTGACTGTTTCCATTTTGGATTAAGAGGAAAAATGAAGCAATGAATACTCCAATTCTAAGTAATCTAGTCCCACCCATTATCATCGTATAATTTTTGAATCCTGTTAATTGTAATCTCAGCCTGATTTTCTCTGCTAATTGTTCCTGGGCTGTCCCCCTCCTGGATACCATATTTTCCAAAATATGAGTGATTGCCTCCCGATATAGTATAGTAGATAGTTTTGTCGGGAAGGTTAATCGATCTGGCTGTAATTATATCATGGTCAATAACTTCATCAGAATCACCAATAAGGGATAATACACTCCCTTCCCACTCACTTAAATCGGTGTTTTTTTGCGGATAGGCAGCCATGAGAACCAATCCATAGAAATAATCAGGATATTTCTTCACAGCTTCACAGGCCATAGCTCCCCCTAAGGAATGTCCACCTATAACCCAGTGGTCAATGAATGGGAAATCCTCATACATATACGCTCCTTGCTTGCTGTCAAAAACCGCAAGATTACCGGGCATCTTAACAATAATGACCTTGTGGCCCGTGCCTGAAACAGCGAACCGGGATAGTGTTTCAACATATGAGTGGGGATCAACCAAGCCGCCAGGGTAAAACACAAACCCGGTGCTGGAGTAGTCTGGGAAATTGGGGCTTATTTCTATATAATCCCGTGTTTCATATACGCCCAAAACGTCAGATACTATTTGCTCCTCAGGAAGGTAGCTACAGGCATTTATCAAAATAATAGATAATATTAACAGTAAACGCTGGGCAAGTTTCATTTCTTTAAGTGGTTTCATGAGAGGTGAAAATTACCTAAATCAGTGGTTTCTGGCAAGAAGACATGAGTATTTAGATACTAATAATCTTATTTTGTTATAATTTTTATCTCAATCTCAGCTTGGTTACGGAATACTTTTAAGTTCAAACGACCCATCCAGTTTTTCCCCTGATGAACTGAGAATAGATTCTGCATCTTGCTGATTTTCTGATTCTCACAGCTAATAATAACATCTCCTGATATCAATCCGGCCCTTTGGGCTGGACTATTGGGCTTAACAGATCGAATTAGTACTCCGTTTTCATCAGGCAGACCGGCAGCAGATCTCTCGGCCATACTTTCTATATTTTTTATTTTAGCCCCAAGCCATTCTCTTTCTACCTGTTTGTCTTTTTGAAATTCCATGATATGCAGAATGGGTATCTCAGGCTCCTTTCTGATGGATTTTAAATTTTCTACCTGCACTCCAAAATTATCCATTTCGAAATTTTTAAATCCAATCTCCCTGACAGGTGAATTTTCTGATACTCTGAAATCACCTTTTTCAGGATTAATAAAATCAGGATTTCCTGATAAACTATTTTTATCAGTTCCATTTTGGCGAGCCTCTTCCAAAGTCTCAGGGGTAGGGAAGAGATTATAATCCACCTCTTTGCCCCAGGCTGCCAAACGTATGTCTTTGTGGTCGGTCATGACAATATTATGTCTGAAAATATCATCTGAATTGCTAAACCACACATGTGGGTGAAAGCCATTATTTACCATGATGTTATTTTCAACCTTGCGGTAAAATCCTTCTCTTAACTTTAATCCTCCATTCAGACATAGGTTATTGTAAATCTCATAATATCCCGATGGTTAGTCATGAGAGAATATATGCATATTTAAGGAAAGACAAATTGAGTGGAGGCAAGTTATATAAACATTTAAGGCATAGTCTAAAACACAGAAAACGCCCCGTGTCAGGTAAACAAAACACAATTAAAGACCGAGTCTCTATAGATCTTAGAAGCGAAATAATCAATAATAAAGAACGTTTTGGAGATTGGGAAATTGACTTAATTATAGGTAAAGATAGAAAAGGTGCAATCGTTACAATAGTTGAAAGAACTACTGCTTTTTTCTTAATGAGAAAGTTGC
>CAYXQX010000247.1:0-6127 GCA_964467485.1 uncultured Porphyromonadaceae bacterium
CGGACAGTCGAATATGGATGGATGCGGGAAAAGTGAGGAACTGTCTGATAAATATATAACTCCACCCTCAAATGTTCGTGTTTGGGATAATAAGGATAATAAGTGGGTGTTTCTGGGAGAGACTACTTTCTCAAACAGAAGAAAAAAACAGTTTGGCCCTGAAATGGAGTTCTCTCACAGGATATCCAAAGCCTTTCCAAATCAAAATATCAGGATAATTAAAACTTCAGGAGGAGGGACAAAGTTGTATAATCAATGGATTCCTGAAGGTGGAATGTATAAACGTTTTATTGGGAATATTGAGAACGCGCTTGAACATTTGGATTCAATAAATCAGAGCTATGAAATATGTGGGATGCTATGGATGCAAGGGGAGTCCGATTCGGAGACCACCGAAATGGCAAATGCATATGAGGAAAATTTGAAAGTATTTTTTGAATCTATACGGAAAGAATCAAATCAACCTGAGCTCCCAATTGTCATGGGCAGAATTTCATCAAGTCTACTTAAAGAAACACGCTGGGTATTTGATCAGACACCAATAGTTCAGAATGCCCAGGAAGCAGTGGCTAAAGAGGACGCTAATGTTCATATTGTCAATACGGATCAACTTAGTACACTTTGGGATAATACACATTTCGACACAAAGGCACAATTGAAACTGGGGAAGAAGATGGCAAGAATAATGAGAAGAGAAACAAAATAGACCATTAAGCCGCGAGTATTACCCTTTGGACGGAAATTGCTTTATCATAGCTTTGTCGAATGTTTGTGATTTTAAAAAACATAATAACTCTATTATTCCTGCTTTTAAGTCTGGGTGTTCAAGCTCAGTTAAGGGAGAATATTAAACCCCAATTTCTTAATAGACTACATCAAGGAGATCAAATTAAAATTGCTGCACTGGGAACAAGCCTTACCGGAGGAACATGGCGATGGTTTGATGTGATGAAGGAATGGCTGGATGAAGAATACTCTGGACAGATTAGCTACCATAATCTTGGAGTTGGAGCTTCAGCATCTTCCTATCCTTCAGGTAATTCCGGTCTGGCCAGGGTGAGAGAGCTCGTAAAGATTAATCCTGATGTGGTTTTTATTGAGTTTGCTGTAAATGATGCATATAAACCCTACAATATAATCATTGAAGATAGCAGGCGAAACCTTGAATCGATTATCCGGTCCTTAAAATCGGCCAATCCCGAAGTGGAAATTATTCTTCAAACAATGAATGTGGTTATTGATATGCCTGAGCTGAATATGTTTGAAGCAACAAAGAGATCGGATTTGGAACTATATCACGAAATGTACAGAGATGTAGCTGTGAAAAAGGATATTCTTCTCATTGATCATTACCAAAACTGGAAAAAGTATTTGGAGGGTAACGGCCGAGACGCTTATATCAAAATTGTTAAGGATGGTATTCATCCACAGCTATATGGATATAGAAAGGTATTGCTCCCGGAACTGAAAAGGGTATTGCAAGGCAAATGGATCTCAGAAAGTGAAAACCAGGAAAGGACTTCCCGGGAAGTGGATGACTTCCTCGAATCACTGGGTGGTAGTTTAAGAATCCTACGATGTAAATATGATAAGGCAGTTCTCACTTCAAGTGCTCCTTTCCGCGAATCAGAACTGATTACCAGCAACGAGCATTGGGAAACTGATATTAATGTTAGTAAAACAAATGATGAAAGTAATTCACTGGACCTCGAAATTGGACTTAAGCTTATTTCGGGTCATATAGAGGATGCCGGCGTGGCAATTGCATTCGACTTTACCAATTGGGATACTGATAATTACGTCATGCTACCGGCTTCCATATATAATGGCAATCGTTGCAAGTTGGTCAATAGAGGGTATAATGCAGGTTTAGAGCGTAAGTATTTGTATAAGAAAGATATTCCTCTTATGTCTGTTTTTATTCCACAGCTTTCTCCTGATGAAAAAGGTATATCCCGATTTGAAGTTAACTCTTCGAATTTGGCAACTCCTGCTATGTGTTTTTACAATAAGCTTGAGAAGAGAGGTTTTATAGTTTTGGCTGAACAAAAAACACGATTTGGGGATAATGCTTTTAGCCTTGAAGAAAGTGTTGATAGAGAATCATCAAGTTTTGTAATAAGTGCTCCCGGCGTAAGGGAGAGAAAGCCTCTGTTTGTTGGCTTTGATGAAAGCTCCGACCGCGGGGTCGATTTTAAGACAGGTGATGACATTAGATTGAAATTTAAGATCTATACTGTAGATGCTGAGGATATTCCTGGTTTTCTTGCGGAATTTATGAAAATCCGTAAAGCACTAACAGGGCAAAACCATCCCCGGAATCTTATTCCCTTCAGTCAGGTAAAAACCTGGATGACAGAAAGAATCGATGAAAGATGGTATGAGGATGAAAATTATCAGTTTTATTGTCCGGAGAATGCCAATTGGATCTCTTTTGGATGGGTAGGCGGCCTTATGAATACATTCCCGATGCTGTCTCTTGGCGACAAAAAACATCAGGATAAAACATTTTCAACTTTCGATTTTGCTATTCCGAGAGGGCAGGGTGAATCGGGATATTTTTATGGTGCCCTCAATTACGATGGAAAGGTTTTTCCGAGAGAAGGATATCCTGAAATTCCTGAGCTGGTCTTAAGCAGAAAGAATGCCGATGTTTTGTACTGGATGATTAAGCAGTTTAGTCTTTTACATGCCCAGGGACATTCGCTGTTAATCAAACCAGATTGGGAACATAATATTCAAAGGCTGGCAGATGCATTTGTTAAAACATGGAAGAAGAATGGTCAATGGGGAAGAATGTTGAATAATAAAACCGGTGAAGTGGCTGAATACAACACATCAGGAGGGGTTATGGCGATTGGTGGATTGGCTTTGGCATCCAAATATTATCAGAATGCAGATTATCTCAAAGTTGCTAAAGAAGCAGCTGAATTCTATTATCATCGTGATTTTGAAGGGCAGGGACAGACAACAGGTGGTTGTGCCGATATTCTACAAAATGCTGATTCAGAAACAGCCGCTGGATTTATGACAGCATTAATGACTTTATATGAAGTGACCGGTGAATTTGAATGGCTCGAGAAATCAAGGGATCTGGCCAACCTCTGTGCAACATGGACAACATCTTATGATTATGAGTTGCCAGATGAAACTGAACTGGGAAGGCTGGATGCAAAGCTAGCTGGTATTTACTGGGCCAGCACTCAGAACAAACATGGTGCGCCGGGAATATGCACAAACTCAGGAGATGCTTTGTTCAAGATCTACAGAAGGACAGGTGATAAACTCTATGCAGATTTGCTAAATGATATTATTCACGCTCATGCAGAAAGTATTCGTCCGGGTGGTTATACCAATGAAAGGCTGACATATTGTGACGCAGATAGCAGAGGCGAAAGAGGAACACATGTAACCGGTTGGAATGAACTTAATGGTTTTCTTATGGCCCTCGAGATTCCCGGGATCTACCTTCAAACAGATACTAATCAATTATATGTATTTGACCACGTCGAAGTCAGAATAGTTAAACGAAATGATCGGAAGATTGTTCTGGAAATTAGTAATCCAACGGAATATGATGCCTCTGTTACAATTTTTGCTGAATCATATGAGGACGCAAGAAAATCGCTTGGTCAAACAGGTTTTATGAATTGGTCAAGCACCAAAATTAAATCAGGAGAAAGTAAATTAGTTAGTGTGCGGTCGAAATCTCGTTAGTGATTTTTTGTCCAATCAAGAATATCCTGATAAACCTCTTTGTTATTTGTTTCATTAAGCATTTCATGCCTGGCATCAGGATAAAGTTTCATTGTAACATCCTTTAATCCTGATCTTTTAAGTCTGATGAAAAGTTCAGCTACTGATTTACCATTATTTCCTACAGAGTCCTTTTCACCGGAAAAAATCAATACCGGTAATTCTCTTGATGTTTTATTAATAGTTTTTTGTTTGCTCAAATAGTTTATGCCACGGAGTAATTCATGGAAAAAGCCCACACTAAAAACGCCACCGCAGTAAGGATCAGCAACATATTTATCAACTTGAGCCAAATCTCGGCTTAACCAGTCAAATTTTGTTCGGGTTGGTTTAAAAGGCTTATTGAACGCACCAAAACTCAAATTATCCATAAATTGAGATGGGGTTTTATGCGGATTGAAAAGCATCAAAAATTTTGTGGCAAGATATCCAAGAGAACCTATAAACCCGGGATTTTCAGGTGTTCCGGAAAGGATTGCTCCGTTTAAACTATTTTTAGAATCCAAAAGGAATGTTCTAATAATAAGAGATCCCATACTATGACCAAATACATAATAGGGTTTATCATGATGTCTCTCCTTGATCAGTAATCGAATTTCCTGGAAATCGGATAAAAAATCATCCCACCCCTTTTTAGGAGTGATGTAACCAACATTTTCAAGATCCCCCGCTGTTTTTCCATGTCCCCTTAGATCGTGAGCATAAACAGCAAATCCATTCCTGACCAGGAAACTGGCGAAATCCTCATATCGCAATGCATGTTCAGCCATTCCATGGGAAATTTGAAATACTCCTGATATTTTCACATTATCATCAGGTAACCATTCATAAACATGGATTTCAGTACCATCAGAAGCTTTTAACTTAAATTCATTTGATTTCATACTATTTAGGTTTAGTCAAAAAGGTTGGGTTATGCCTTTAAATTTTTCGAAAAATTACCGCCTGGCCAGAATTCTTCTCCAAATATATTGATAAAACTGATTTATTATTCATCAATAATTTTTCAATCCTAAGTTTATTGTTAACAAGATCATCAGCATCCTGTCTGTAAATAATAGCTTCATAATGAGTGCTTTCATCAAGAAAACTTAAAGGAATGGAAACTTTATGAGCTTCTTTGGATGTCAAACTACCGATAAACCAATCATCACCATTCTTCCTCGCAAATGTTGCGTACTCACCAATCTGTCCTTCCAGAATTATTGTTTCGTCCCAAACTGTAGGTAATGCAGCGTAAAACTCAAGGTTTTTATTTTCATGAATAATCCCTTCTGCAGCTCCTGCTCCACCTGTTTTGTGAGGAGACCCTTCAGGTCTGTCGTACCAATAAAGGAATTGCCATGGGCTATAAATCATTATAGATTTTGCCATTTGTGCTGCTCTGCCACCCATTTTATCTTTTACTCGTGGGGCCAGATAGCAGTTTGTATTATCCCCGGCGCCTGCTATCATTCTTGTAAATAATGTGGTTAAAGTATGTTCGGTCGAAGGGCTCTCTTCATCGCCGCGTATTCCTTCCTGAGTCATAAGATTAGGGTAGGTGCGTGAATAACCTGTTGGCCTGTATTCGTCGTGTATGTCAACCATTAATTGATAATCAGCAGCCTTTCTAATGGCCTCATGAAGCCAGCTTGTCCATTCTTGTGGCCCAACATTCACAAAACCGTATTTAAGACCCTTTACTCCCCATGATTTGTATAATGGCAAAACATCATCTAGCTGCTTCTCCATGGCTTTTCTGTTGATATACAGTATGATACCGATATCATATTTATTGGCATAATCTATAACCTTATGTAAGTCCAAGGGGCCTGGCGATCGTTTTGGATCCACAGTGATAGTGCTGGCATCTGAAGAGTCGTCATATTCATTACCATACCAACCGGCATCGAATTCTACATATTGAAGGTTGTGCTTCACTGCAAAATCAACACAGGCTACTCCTCCTTGAGTTGTTAGGGTAACTTCACGGATTACCTTGCCCGGCTTTATCCATGAGGTATCATCTATCTCGTTAGCTTTGTTCAGGTTTTCAATGAAATAATTATTTTCGAGCAATTCACCCGGACTATCAGCCACCATAATAAACCTCCAGGGAGTTTCATAACCGGCTTTTTTCAGATCGACTTCACCTTCCAAATCAACAAGCAAACTATTGTTTTTTCCTGATTTAAACTTCATCCGGGCGTAATCAGTTAAACCGGCTTCACCAAGGGCAAGAAAGGTGGAGTCACCCATTTCAATTACCAATGGACGTTCGCATGGGTTTTTAATATTACTGATATTTACCTTTCTGTACTCTGATTGGGCCCTGTCACTTACCCATGCCAAATAATCATTATCAAAATTGAAGACGGTTAATTCTTGG
>CAYXQX010000248.1:0-6124 GCA_964467485.1 uncultured Porphyromonadaceae bacterium
AAAAATATAGTCCCAAGTAATAAGGAATCAGAACAGACACTCCGCTTATACCTGCAACACCCTCACGTTCAGTAACAGCCATTACGATTATCAAAGTGGCAACCATAAGAATGAATGGAAGAACATAACCAAGCCAAAGAGCCTTAAACCCTTGTCTTTGCTGAAGAAGGATATCTACATTATCACCCACCTTGAATTCTGATCCTTCATTTCTGACCTCAACATACTTACTTGCAACCTCTGATAAAGAACAAACACCTTTGGCATGACAAGAAGAACAGGCTGAATGGCTAATAAAACCAACTCTAATTTGGTCGCTATTAACCTCTTCAACTACTCCTTTGTGCTCTACAGACCTGTTATCTTGCATGAATCAGGCAAAATTGTTTGAGCGACAAATGTATATGTCTTTGGTGGAAAAAAAAGGAGTAAAAATCATATATACATAATATGTAAGGTAATTTGTTTTGATTTTAAATAAGGCTATTTTTGTCGCTCACTTATTGCAAAAGGACTGCAAAATCCCTGATAGAACATTATGGAAATAGAAAAGATTACATTGGGAAATGGGCTTAAAGTGGTTGTTAACAAGGACAACAGCTCCCCCTTGATAGCCATGAACCTGATATATGATGTTGGGGCCAGGGATGAAGATCCTGAAATGACAGGCTTCGCTCACCTATTTGAGCATCTGATGTTTAGTGGATCGGTCAATATCCCTGATTACGACCAGGCTCTGCAGAAGGCAGGTGGTGAGAATAATGCATTTACCAATAATGATTACACTAATTATTATTTAAACATCCCCTCACAAAATATTGAAACAGGGTTTTGGCTTGAATCCGACAGAATGCTGGCCCTGGATTTTTCAAAAAAAGGACTTGATGTACAGAAAAAAGTTGTTATCGAGGAATTCAAGCAGCGATACTTCAATCAGCCTTATGGTGATGTTTGGCTAAATTTGCGACCGATGGCCTACAAGACTCACCCTTACAGATGGTCTACTATTGGTAAAGAAATCTCACATATTGAAAAAGCCGACCTTGAAGCAGTTAAAGACTTTTTCTACAAGCATTATGCACCCAATAATGCAATTCTCAGTTTGAGTGGCAATATTGACCCAAAAGAGGCATTCAGATTATCTGAGAAATGGTTTGGTCCTATTGAAAAAAGAGATATCCCCACTCGTTCACTAAGTACTGAAGCCCAACAGACTAGTCAGGAACGGCTTGACCTACACCGCCCTGTACCAGCAGACAGCATATACATGGCTTTCCATATGCCAGGGAGATGCTCGGAGGATTTTTATACAATAGATCTGATTTCCGACATTTTAGGAAGTGGCAACAGCTCAAGGCTCAACCAAATACTGGTTAAAGAGAAAGAACTTTTGTCCAACGCAGATGCATATATAACAGGTGATATTGATCCCGGGCTGTTCGTGATAACAGGAAAACCATTGCCCGGCATAAGCATTGAACAAGCAGAAGATGAATTGTGGAAGGTTATTGATTCGGTTTCCCAGAATCTAATCTCACACAAAGAACTTACTAAAGTGCAGAATAAATTTGAAGCCAACTTCATTTATGGCCAGACAAGCATCCTCAATAAAGCAATGAACATCGGCTATTATGAATTACTCAAGAATGCTGAAATGATTGATAATGAGATATCAAAATACAGGCAAGTTGACGAAAATGCGATCATGGAAACCTCACGTTCCTTGTTCAGTCGAAACAATTGTTCAGTACTAATTTATTATGCTGAAAAGAAATAACAACATGCTAAACAGAATCGATCAACCATCCCTTGGTACAGTAAACAGGCTTACAGTTGCAGAGCCGGAAATACATTATTTATCCAATAATATCCCCGTTTACATTATTGAGGCAGGAGATCAGGATATAATCAAGCTTGACATTCTTTTTGATGCAGGAAGCAGATATCAAAAAAAAATCTTTCAAGCTTCCTTCGCCAATTCTATGTTAATCGAAGGAACCAACACCAAAACTGCCCATCAAATTGCTGAAGAATTAGATTTCTACGGCAGTTATTTATATCCTGGAAACGACAGAGATCAAGCATCCGTTCAAGCTTACTGTCTTGGTAAATTTCTTCCTGCAACACTGTCAATTGCTGCTGACATAATAAAAAATCCCTCTTTTGAACAAAAAGAGTTAGATACACTGCGCAACAAACGCCGCCAATCTCTTGCTATTGATAATCAGAAAGTTGAATACCGTGCAAAAAAAATCTTCTTTAAATCCCTGTTCGGACCAAATCATCCTTACGGGCAAATAGGAGAAGAAGAAAACCTTGCTGGAATTCACAAATCGGATCTTCAGATCTTTCATCAATCCTATTATCAGCCAAACAATTGCCGGATTATAATTTCAGGCAAACAAGCAGGCAAGCATCTACCCTTGCTTGAAGACAATTTTGGCAACTGGGAGAGAAATGGAAAGGAAACAGGGGAGTTATTCCCGGTTGGCAAGGAAAATATATCATCAAAATTAATCCTACGGGAAGATATTCCAGGAGCTGTTCAGGCCTCAATCCGCATCGGAAGGATAATGCCTACAAGAAAACATCAGGATTTTTCAGCCTTGAATATCGCTAATACTCTATTGGGCGGATATTTCGGAAGTCGTTTAATGCAAAATATCAGGGAAGATAAAGGGTATACCTATGGGATAAGCTCATCTTTGTTTTCCTTTCAAAAGAAAGGCGTTTTCCTGATAGGTACTGATGTTGGGATTGATTACTATAAACCTACACTGAAAGAGATCTATTTTGAATTAGAAAGGCTCTCTACACAAGTGGTTTTAGATTCTGAACTTAAACGTGTTAGGCTATATATTGAAGGTGAATTACTTCGCCAGCTTGATGGCCCATATAATCAGGCAGATAGTTTTAAAGTCCTTCTAAGCCATGGACTTGATTTTAATTTTCTAAAAATTTATCTCGATGTTTTAAATCAAATAACTCCAGAGGGAATTAGGGAAATCTCTGAGCGTTATTTCAACCCTGATTCCTTCGTTGAGGTAGTTGCCGGAGTTAAGCCTGATTAATTAATTTCAGAAATATCAAAACACCCTTCCGACTATCGCATTGAATTGCTAATTTCACAGCGAATTGAATATGCCATGTTTGAATTAAGTCCAAGTGAGAAAAGCAAAGTGTTAGAAGCCTATCAGGAGCTGGTAGATTGCTTACCTAAAAACCTGACTAAAAGCAACAAGGAGGTAATTTGGAAGGCATATAAATTTGCACTGAAAGCCCATGGGAGTGAAAGACGAAAATCAGGTGAACCATATATCGTTCACCCTATTGCTGTAGCAAAGATTGTCACCGAAGAGATTGGTATGGGCACAAAAAGTATAGTAGCTGCCCTCCTTCATGATGTTGTTGAAGATACCGAGTACACTCTTGAGGATATTGAAAAGGAGTTTGGTACACCTGTTAAGATTATCATTGACGGCCTCACAAAAATCACCGGCGCTTTCAATTCCGACTCCAGCCTTCAGGTTTCCACTTTTAAAAAGCTAATTCTCACCTTAGCTGAGGATGTTAGGGTTATCCTGATTAAACTGGCCGACAGACTTCATAACATGAGGACCCTTGGTGCCCTGCCCCCAAAGAAGCAGATTAAAATTTCCAGTGAAACGCTATATCTATATGCCCCATTGGCTCACCGCTTAGGCCTGTACACCATTAAAACTGAACTCGAAGACCTAAGCCTTAAATATAAAAATCCTGAAGTATACACTGATATAGCTAACAGGATCAATCACAGTGAAAAGATCTCAGCTCATTTCATCAAAAAATTTATTGAACCAATTAAGTCTAAACTTGATGAGCAAGGTTTCACCTATGATATTTCAGGCAGGCCTAAATCAATATATTCTGTGTGGCACAAAATGCAAACAAAGAATCTTGCTTTTGAACAGATTTTTGATTTTCTGGCTGTACGCATAAATTTCAAACCTAAACCCTCTACTGCTGAAAAGACTCAATGCTGGTTTATTTACTCCCTTATTACAGATCTTTATAAAGTAAAACCCGACCGCATACGAGATTGGGTCAGCCATCCTAAGGCAAATGGTTATGAAGCATTACATGCCACCGTGATGGGCCCGCACGGAAGGTGGGTAGAGGTGCAGATAAGGTCGGAAAGGATGAATGAAATTGCAGAAAAGGGATTTGCGGCACACTGGAAATATAAAAGTGCTGAAACACGGGAAGGAGAACTTGATAAATGGATTAAAAAGGTTTCTGACATGCTACAAAGTCAGGAAGCCAGTGATATTGAATTCGTGGAAGACTTCAAGCTTAATCTTTTCGAATCTGAAATAATCGCATTCACCCCAAAAGGAAAAGAAATCTCTCTTCCAAAAGGAGCAACAGCGCTCGATTTTGCTTATGATATACATACCCAGGTAGGACACTCTGCTATTGGAGCAAAAGTAAATCATAAACTTGTGCCCTTAAGCCATAAACTAGGCACGGGTGATCAAGTGGAAATCCTAACATCTAAAATCCAAACACCGCAGTATGAATGGCTGCAGATGGTCAAGACAGCAAGAGCCAAGACTGCCATCAAGTCTGTTTTTAAAGAACAGCGAAGGACAGAAATTGCAAAGGGTCAAACAATGCTGGAAGAAAAACTGAAAGAATTAAACTACAGGCCCAATGCATCAGTATTCAGAAAAATGTTTGAGGAATTTGAGGTTTCAAGTAAAGAAGAACTTTATTTAAAGCTTGGCAAAAAACTGGTGAATCTTGATAACCTGAAAAAAATCCTAAAAAAACGTTCGAAAAATAAACAGGTGAAATTCTGGAATCTTCAATTCCTTAACAGAAAAGGAGAAATTGATGAAGAACCTGAAAAACAGGATAATTCACAGCCTTTCTTACTTAGGGAAGATCGTGATCAGGTAGATTACCAACTTGCTGAGTGCTGCGAACCAATACCAGGAGATGACGTCATCGGATACCTAAGTCCCGAATTAACAGATATTATTATTCATAAATCAAATTGCCCTGAAGCATTACGCTTGCTATCAAGTCACGCTGAGAGAATTGTTCAAGCCAATTGGACTACACATAAAGTGATGGCTCACCTGGCCAGAATTAAACTTCAAGGAATCGACAGACTTGGAATGGCTAATGAGCTCACCGAAAAAATCACTACGCAGCTAAGAGTAAATATCCGCTCAATGACTATAGAATCGCGGGATGGAATTTTCGAAGGCCATTTTGACTTATATGTGCATAATACCGAAGACCTTAACAACCTGATCCTCTCCCTAACAAAGATCAAGGGAGTTGATACCGTGCAGAGAGTGGAAAAATCAGAAGAATCTTGATTACCCAGCACCTAGCACCCAGCACCCAGCTACATCAAAATTAATTTCCATAGATCAATTCTTAATAGCAAAAATTTACTATTTTTGCTATTATTTTTAATTAGTCCAGTTAACAATGGAATGCACCGAAATAGTATCAACCGTTAAGCAAATTTTCATTGAATATATTGAGAAAAAAGGGCGCAGGAAGACCCCTGAGAGGTTTGCTATTTTGGAAGAGATATATTCCAGAGAGGGTCATTTTGATATCGAGACTCTGTATATCTACATGAAAAACAAGAATTATAGAGTTAGCAGGGCTACTTTATATAATACTATAGAACTTCTTTTGGATTGCGGCCTCGTGATCAAGCATCAGTTTGGTAAGAACATCGCCCAATTTGAAAAGGCTTATGCCTGTAAGCAACATGATCATATGATTTGCACTTCCTGTGGAAAAGTTTTTGAATTTTGTGATCCTCGCATCAATGAGATCCAGGAAACAGCATCAGAGACTATCTCCTTTGCTGTAACCCACCATTCGCTCTATTTTTATGGCTTTTGTAAAGATTGTCAGAGTAAATTATAGGTGCTAGTGTCCTCTATTTTTAATGCAGATCAGAGACTTTTTTTACACTATTTAATTTAGTTAAAAACTCATCTTTTTTTTCATTCTTTTTTGCTCCTATTAACAAATAGATGTTATACTTTTGGGAATGGTTTCTCACCGATGTGAGAAACCATAAATTAATTAATACCATAGCATATGAGTTTGG
>CAYXQX010000249.1:0-1417 GCA_964467485.1 uncultured Porphyromonadaceae bacterium
GAGATGTCCTCCGGATGACACCTTGGTGGAAGTTTTATCAGGAGGAGAAAGACGTAGAGTTGCCCTATGCCGATTGTTATTGAGCAAACCGGATATTCTCTTATTGGATGAGCCTACTAACCACCTTGATGCTGAGAGTGTTCACTGGCTTGAGCAATTACTAAAGAACTTCCCCGGGACAGTAATATCTGTAACCCACGACAGATACTTCCTGGATAATGTTGCCGGATGGATACTGGAATTGGATCGTGGTGAGGGAATCCCCTGGCAAGGTAACTACAGCAGCTGGCTGGAGCAGAAAACAGATCGCATGGCCAATGAGCAGAAAACTGAGAGCAAAAGACAAAAAGTACTTAAGCGTGAACTGGAATGGAGCCGCTTAGCTCCTAAAGCTCGTCAGGCTAAAGGGAAAGCTCGGTTAAATGCCTATGAAACAATGAGTAGTGCAGAGATCAAGGAAAAAGAAGCCAGTCTTGAACTATACATTCCTCCCGGACCACGCTTGGGTGATTCAGTAATCGAAATAAGCAATCTTTCAAAAGGCTATGACCACAGATTACTCATAGATCAGCTAAGCTTAAAGCTCCCCAAAAATGCCATTGTAGGAATTATCGGTCCTAATGGCGTTGGTAAAACAACCCTTTTCAGAATGCTGATGGGTGAGGAAGAGCCAGATAAAGGAACCATCAATATTGGGAGTACTGTAAAGATAGCTTATGTAGATCAATCTCATAAAGACTTGGTACCGGGAAAAACTATTTATGAGGTTATCAGTGGTGGCTTGGAAACCATAAAAATTGGCTCTACTGAGATGAATGCCAGAGCCTATCTGAGTAAATTCAACTTTGCAGGAGGTGAACAACAAAAGAAAATAGGAGTACTGTCGGGGGGTGAAAGAAATCGTCTTCATCTGGCTATTACCTTGAAAGAAGGTGGCAATGTTTTGCTATTGGATGAGCCGACCAACGATATTGATGTAAATACTCTGAGGGCCCTTGAAGAAGCGATTGAAAACTTTGCAGGTTGTGTGCTTGTTATCTCACACGATCGTTGGTTTATCGACCGTTTAGCCACTCATATTTTAGCTTTCGAAGATGAGGGAAAGATACGCTTCTTTGAAGGTAACTTTCAGGATTACGAAGCTAATAAGCTGGAACGTTTGGGCGACATAACTCCTAGAAGACCAAGGTTTAAGGAACTACTTTGATTCTGGTTGAACAAGCTGATATTCCTTATCGTAAAGGTCAACCTGTCGGCGCCTCCATACAGCACCTTCCAGAAACACAGGATGAGGAAGAGAAAGTTCCCAATCACCAAGCTTTTTAAGTAATTCTTCTGTCTTCGGGAGGTTCTTCATGGCTACATTATTTTGTTCTGAAATATCATTTTCTAAATCATATAATTGTAATAAAGGCAT
>CAYXQX010000249.1:1427-6123 GCA_964467485.1 uncultured Porphyromonadaceae bacterium
AAGCGCCATTTAAGATCTTCATGTGGTAGTGTATTCGTTTGATTTAAAATATGAGGCAATAGGTTAACCCCATCAAATTTCGATTCTTCAGTAATTTTACCACCAGCTAATTCAATGAAAGTAGGAGCAAAATCAAGTGACACCACCGGATTATCATAAGTACCTCCAGCCGGAATAGTTCCTGGATAGCTCATTGCAAATGGAACATGTATTCCTCCTTCAAGGAGTATTCCCTTCTGTCCATTATAGGGAGCATTTAAAGAACCATTAGTATTTGTAGGACCTCCATTATCGCTGATAAAAACAACAAGCGTATTTTCAGTTAAACCATTTCTATCCAAAGCATCAACAATTCTACCCACATTCACATCTAAACGATGTACCATAGCAGCATAGGTCCTGCGTCTTTTGCCCTCAATATGTTTATACAACTCAAGATCTTCTTCCTTAGCCTGCATTGGAGTGTGCGGTGCATTAAAGGATGCAAATAAAAAGAAAGGTTTATCCTGATGTCGTTCGATAAAACCAACACATTCATCTCCAACATCATCAGTGATATATGTGATCGCCTGGGGAGCTTTATAGTTGCATTCTATAGGTACCTTATATCCCTTTCCATTAGGCAGAGCAGTAAAATAGTCATGTCCACCACCAGTATAACCCCAGAACTCATCAAATCCTCTTTTTAAGGGATGAAATTGAGGCTCATCACCCAGATGCCACTTCCCTACTAATCCACTTACGTACCCTAGTTCATTCAAATGATCTGCAATGGTTCTTTCAGTCAGGGGTAAACCCAGGAATTGCGGATCAAAGCCAGGCTGGCTCCCGCCGAGATTATTATCATGACCAAAACTCACCTGGTTACGGCCTGTTAAAAAACCGGCCCTTGAAGGACTGCAAACTGCAGAAGAAACATAACCCTGAGTGAATCTCACACCGGATTCGGCCAAGCGGTCAATACTCGGTGTTTTTATTTGTGTGCTTCCGGTAAAACCAAGGTCGGCATAGCCAAGATCATCGGCCACTATGAGCACGAAATTTGGCTGTTTTTCAGTCTGATAAAGGACTGAAGAAATTGATAATACACAAATAGATAGTAGCAATAGAATTTTTTGCATAATTCATAAATTTAAAGAACAAAGGAATTAAAAATCTAATATGATTTAATTTGTCCCAATTACAATTCTAACAATGGTACCTGATTTTCCCAAGCTCGATTCACTTAAATCTTCAAGCTCATAACTATACTTACCTACCCTCTCCTGATTAGCAAACCGCGTTAATGAATCCATGATTTCAAATCCTCGTCCGGTGCCTCTGAGCCCTCGCCTTTTGGATTCAGCAACACCTATTCCATCGTCTTCTATTGAAATCTGTGTTTCATGTTCTTTAGAACAAACCGATATTTTTAAATGACCTATACCTGATGTAGAAGATAAGCCGTGCTTCATTGCATTTTCCACGGGAATTTGAATCAACAACTTTGGGATAGGTATTTGTTTTACCGCTTCATCCAATACAGGCAAAATGTATTCAATGCGATCTTCAAATCGCAACTTCTCCAGCTCCAGATAATTAGCAACGAAATCCAATTCTTGTTCGAGTGGAATGATAAACGACCCTTCATCCTGCAACAAGCCGCGTAACATTTTTGAAAATCTGGTAAGCTGCTTATAAACTTCCTGAGGCTGACTCGAAAAGATTAAGGCCCCTATAGAATTTAAAACGTTATGAGAAAAATGAGGATTCATCTGATTCAATATAACATGCAGTTTCAGTTGCGAGTTTTCTTTTTCTTGCTGAGCAATCAGGCGCTGATTTTTATGAACTCTATAAAGTATCCTCCATACCAATAAAACAATCAGGGTTACGAGAATTAATGGAACAGTTATCTTAAATAACCATGTTTGGTAAAAAGCAGGATGTATCCATATTAGCAACTCCTTTTCATCTGGCACAAAACCCGGAGCATCCGGTTTATAATGAAACAGGTACTTTCCGGGTTTTAGTTGACTATAAATAATCTCTTGTGATGTCATCATTTTATTCCACCCAGCCTCGTACCCTTCCAGGTAATATTCAATCTTTGCTTCCTCAGGAACCGGAGCACTTATTGAACCCAGTTGGATTCTAAGAGAATTATTACTGTGCTTTAGCGAAATACTTGATGCACCTGACTCACTGTTGCACAAATTATGAGTACATTTTATCCAGCTTATGCTATCCGACAACCAGTGAATTTCCCTCAGGCACAAATCATGTCGACCCTTCACGTTTGAACTCCCTTTGGTATCCCATTTGACCAATTGATTTTCTCCACAAATCCAGATCGTCCCGGAATGATCCTGAATTATCCCCTCCGTTCTTACACCTCCTCCCAGGTAACCATTGAATTCATTGTATCTCTGGTAATGTATAGTAGAATCCTTTTGATATTTTCCGTAATCCCACTTAATAATGTCTTTTGGGGTTCCAATAATGAAATTTGATGAATCAATCTTAACGATGGAAGTAATTCCACTATGAAAAGGTTCCTCGTTAATAAATCCTGATGACTCTCCATCGAACCATGCAATCCCCCTGGCATTGCCAAACCAATAAACGCCACCGGGATCTTGCCAACAGGTTCTTGCTCCCTGATCTGAGAAACCTTGAATTTCGAAGTCTCGACTGTTGCCATCATATATCCTTACTATGCGATCCTTAGTCCCAATTATAATTCCCTTAGTTACTAAATCCACTTGTAGAAAGTCAATATTAGAAAAGTAACCAATACTATCACTCAAATTAATCGGACTGGCATGAGCTTGCCAGCGAAAAAGTCTATTTCCGTTCACTGCAATGTAAAAACAGGAATCATATTCGTTGAATACACTATGAGTAATTGTTCTGTCATTTTTTGGGCTAAATCCCAGAATCTTATCAAAACGATCACCTACTTTTTGAAAAAATCCACCTCTGCCAAAAAAATACATATCGTTATCCGGACCTTCAACACCGCCATATAAATACCTTGGGAAGATTTCACCCTTCCAAAATGATAATTGATCTCCAGACAATTGCGCCAATCCGGTTCCATAATTGGATACCCACAGATTGTTTTTTGAGTCTTCAAATACTTTCCATGGATATTCCAGCTTTTCCTCAATATGATATCCAACAAAAGCCTGATCCATCAATTTCCATACTCCATACTCCGTACCAACCCATATATGGTTGTATCGGTCTACTAATAAAGCGTTTAAGAAATAAAAAGGCTCTTTGAAAGTTTCAATATTATCTCCGACACAATGAACCATCAGCTCATCACTTTTTGGCACATACCATATGCCGCCCTGATGGTCAATCACAAATTTAGGTGTTGAAATGTTAGGCGCACATTCTACTAGATTTTGATTAGTAAACCGAAATGAAGCCTGATATTTTTCAGGTACAGATCCTTCAAAAATCTGATCCGCAAGGAGCTCTTTAAACTCCACCTCTTGAAGAGAATCACTATCTAACAACCAATTAGTTACACCATTTCCAAAACGAATAGCATTATTACATTTATCCAAGGCTATCCAAACCGGGTTATGCAGTTCCGGGAATCTCTGATTCAGATCGCCGGTCCAAAGACTATCCCGGTCAATTACTATTAGTTTAGCAACATCATTGATTTGATGTATGCACCAAACACGGTTTTCACTATCAATAACAACCGACTGAGCTTTATTAAAATCAGGCACTTTGTAGGTCGAAAGCTCACCATCCTTAAAACGATTAACACCCCCAATGGAAAACATCCATATTGTACCTAATGAATCTCTGGTAATAAATTTCACCTGATTATTAATCAAGCCATCACTGATGGTGAAATTGTCGAAGTTCAAGCCATCAAAACGACTCACTCCTCCCTTTGTGCCCATCCAAATAAAGCCATTAACATCTTCATACAAGCACATCACTTGCGACTCAACCAGACCATCATCCGTTGTATAATGGCGCCAAGGGTATTGCTGGGCAAAGAGCACAGAATTCCCTGTTACTAAAAGAAGCAACAAGGCTACAATCTTAATCCAAAACTTGAATTTTTCACCCATAGTGATAGAGCACACAATAATTTTCCACAAGCTAATCGCTCTTCTAAATAAGCAAATACTTTACTTTAAAATAAAGTATTTTGCATTTATTTTTGGCTGAAGCCTCTACCTAAATACCACAGGCCCGGTCAAGCCATTAGAAATCTTTTCTCTATTTCGGATCCACCTGTTGGTTTCGGTCATATTCAGGCTCCTGCAATAATTCCAGAGGAGGCTGGTGTACTCTATTTCCAAAGTGTTAGGGCCCAGTCTCATCTGACTGCCAATCTCATATTCATGCTTTCCGTACCACCTAACTCCCAGGGTCATACCATTAAGAATGACCTTCGTCACGCCATCATTGACCTCTCCCAGATCCAGAGTATCAAAATTTGTTTCTGTGGCATCAAAACTTGTTGAATACGCCACCCTACCCGCAAAATTCTGTAACATGGTGTCATCTGTCTCAATGAAATCAGTCAATTCCGTAAAAGACTTGTTAAATGACTTCCCTTCCTTTGGATAGAAAATAGCGGTCCAGTCTGCATCAATTTTTAAAGGTAAAATTTCTCCTGATGATTTTTGAGCCATATTGACCTCAATATCATTTTCTGCTGGTTGAATAACTACAA
>CAYXQX010000250.1:0-6111 GCA_964467485.1 uncultured Porphyromonadaceae bacterium
ACAGATCGTTTAGATCCCAAGGCTGCTAAAGATGGCTCATTCGAGTTATGGGCATATTATCACCTGGGGCTTCCTTCATTTAGTCAGGATTTCTGGGGTATACCCAAATTTACGCCTGAAAAGTCTGATTCGGCTGCCAAGACAGACAAACCTGCCAAGTTGGAAAAGACAGCTATGCCGGAGCAGATGGCAAAAACGGGTAAATCAGGAGAAAAAACATCAGGAAAAACATCAGGAAAAACATCAGGAAAAATAGATCAGGAGAAAATATTCCTGAAATATAACGACAGTTTGTTGAACGGTGAGGGCTTCGTAAAATGGGCCACCTTCGATCATCCTCAACTGGGAGAGGTGGAGATAGGAGGGCGTGTACCTTATACCGATATGGTTCCGAAAGCTGAAGAGATTGAGAAAGCTATTGAGGCGCAAGTGCCATGGATTTATGAATTAAGTAAAGGAATTCCGGAGCTTAGTCTCGAAGCCCAAAAGATTAAGGATATCGGTGATGGTATCTACAGGCTTGAGGTTTGGATTACTAACGAAGGAAAATTCCATTTCCCCATGGCTATGGGCAGTAGAAATAAAGTTCCCGCGCCGGCCGTATTGACGCTGCAAGCCGATGGGCTGGAGTTCCTGCAGGGAAAGGAAAGAACACCAATTGCCAGTATTGAAGCCGGGCAAAAACAAAAATTCACATGGTTGCTGCGATCAGGCAAAAGCGAGAAAGTAAAACTTTCCATCCGTACTGTGAACGCCCGGGGATCAGAAACAACAATTAATCTGGGAGGAACCAAGTAATGAAAAAGCATTTAAACATTTTAATATCAGCCCTGGTACTTGCCGTATGCAGTACCGGCCTTTTTGCCCAAGATCTTGTTGTTCCTCTTCGCTTCGATCGATACTATACCTATGAGGAGGTAAATGAGGCTATGAAGTTGCTGAATAAAACTTATCCTGATATTACTGAGCTGGCTTTGGTGGGTAAAAGTGATGAGGGTAGGGAGATCTGGTCAATCACAGTATGCAATTCTAAAACGGGAAGTGCAGATAGTAAACCCGCAATATATGTTGATGGGAATATCCATGGTAATGAAATTCAGGCTTCAGAGGTAGCCCTGTATTTTCTCGACTATGTGCTGAGAAATTATGGCAGTAATGCTAAAGTTACTGAGATGCTCGACCGGATTACTATCTATTCTATTCCAACCGTGAATGTGGATGGTAGGGTGCATTTTATGGATGAAAAACAAGGTTCCACTGCGACACGTGGACTACGTGTTCCCAAGGATGATGACAGGGATGGACTTTTTGATGAAGACCCTGCGGATGATTTGGATGAAGATGGTAACATCACCCAGATGAGAAAAAAAGTTCCTTTCGGGGAATATCGTCTTGATCCTGATGACCCCAGAATCATGATTCGGGTGGAAGAAGGTGAGATTGGTGATTATACCATTCTTGGATCAGAAGGGATTGATAATGATGGTGATGGTAGAATTAATGAAGATTCAGAAGGCTATATCGACGGGAACCGGAATTGGGGCTACAACTGGCAGCCAAATTATGTGCAGCGAGGTGCCGGGGATTATCCTTTCGAAGGAACCGGTATGAAAGCTGTTGGACAATATATGATTGACCGTCCGAATATCCTGATGGTGTGGGCCTTCCATAATTCCGGCGGAATGTTTCTAAGGGGGCCAAATCATAAAGGAGCCAAAGAATTTGATCGGCGTGATGTCCAGGTTCTGGATTATCTGGGTAAACATGCAGAGAAGATGGTTCCCGGATACAGATATCTGATTTCCTGGAAAGACCTCTATGGTACCTGGGGTGATTTTGGTGATTTTACCGATAACGTGGTAGGAGCTTTTACTTATATTGGCGAACTGTTTCAGTCAAACACCGAGTCCTATCGATCCGATACAACAAAACCCGGCGACAGGAGTAAGCGTGATCAGGAAAAAATGGATTTCAATGATTACTTAACCAACGGGCAGATGTTTGTTGAATGGAAAACTTACGACCATCCTGTATACGGAGAGATAGAAGTAGGCGGATGGACAAAATACACATCCCGACTACCTCAGCCCTTCATGCTTATGGATCTGGTTCATAGAAATGCTATGGCTGTGCTGGAAACTGCTGATCAGCTTCCCGATATCAAGCTCGAAGTATTTGAGAAAAAGAAAATCGACAATAACTTGTATCAGGTTAGGGTAAGGCTGCTAAACTCCAAAGCTATTTCATCTATAACCTATCAGGCTGTCAGGCTTAAAGCCCATCCCCAGGATCATCTTTTGATTAGCGGCAATAATATTGAAGTCCTTGCCGGCGGAAGAATCACTGATATCTATACAAACCAGGTTAGTTACAAGGAATATAAACCCGAATTACAGTTTATGCACATTCCGGGTTTTGGCAGGTTGGAATATCAATTCCTGATCAGCGGAAAAGGCAAGATCAAGTTGGAGTATACATCAGTGAAGGCTAAGAATTTGCTTGTTGAGGAGGAGTTGTAGGGAGGAAAGGTAGTTGCTACGGTGTAGCACCATTAGGTCCCGGAAGTTGCTGTGGTGTAGCGCCACTGGGTCCCTGGTCTCCGCTTCGCTCCGCCAGGGATGACGTTTAGCTTTTTCCAGCAGAATTTGGCTAATGTGCTACTGCCAACATTGTACGCCAAAGAAAACGTCATCCCGGACGAAGCAAACGGTGGTCCGGGACCGCGTTGCACAGGTAAAATGCTACATTAGTGTTTTGCGATACCCAAAATCAATTTTGGCGTAAAAAGTGTATAGAAAGCATTTGTTATTACGCCAAATATCAAACTACCTTTACTGTATGAAAAAAAGAACCTATATCAAATATTTATTATTTATCCTGATATTTATAAACTCTCCAAACCTGAATACTGCCACCGCACAGGGCCTCCACGGCTACATCGGCAGTTATACCTCTCAGGCACCATCAAAATATGTAGAAGGATTTGGTTTTTACTCAGCCATATGGCCGCTAATCAGTGAACCAATAGCCAATTTTCAGATAGGTCTGCCATCAACATGGATTAGTCCGGATAATACTGATAACTCCACCACCCCGCTTTGTCCGGTTGGAACCATAGCCAGAGATAACTGGCCCGAAAGGGGGCCTACTTATTCAAGTGTGTTTCAAACTGTTGAAGGCGGTCCGGGTTATTGGGTAGGTAATAAATTTCATTACGGTCCTCCGAAATTCAAGATGAATTCTACCCCCAATTGTTATAACGACCAAATCTCAACACCCGGTTGGCAATTCTTTTTCAGCGATACACCTTTACCCGATGATGTGCTGGGTATAGCCCAGATATCTAACCAAATACTAATACCCCCAGATGGCCTTACCTTCGAGGGTAACCCAAATGGAGAATTTCTAGGAGTAAGCTATATGGCACTCCCCTTAACAAAAGCATATACAGATAAATATCCCGTGGGAGAGCGCTCATGGACCCTCTTTCTGAATGCAGAAAACTTCAAAGGGCCACTTGCCTACTACCTTCCTGAAACATGGGCGAAAATCTCTGAGAATTATCCATTCGATTATGGTAGAGGTCTTGATGCACGGCCGTCAACACGAAATGCTTATGGTGGAACTATGGAGATTAATACCGTACCCAAATTAAGTGCTCACGATTCAAACCAAAATTTGTTTTGTAAAATTCCACGATTGCAATATCCTGTTGACAGCCTAAATAGGACTATCCTTTCAAAAGACGTTACATTCTACAGCAAAGATGCTGTCTGGAATAAAATCATCGACTGGAAAAATGGAGGAGAAGCGCCTCTGGGCCTTTTCAGCACCAGGGGCTCTCATAAGCCATCAATAAGTACATCCTCAGTTTCTTACCATCAGGATAACAAGAGTGTTATGGGAATAAACTCTATTGTTAGTCCTGCTGTTTTTCAAGGAAATGATTTCGGATTGAAATGGACTGGCAATGTAATTGATGGAATGGGTTATTTTCCCGAATATTTTAAGGATTCTGCCGATTTCAGAGTTGCAGTTTCCAAATCCGATCTTCCTTCATCAACAGGACTGGTAGATGCGCAATTCCAAAAACCAAACGAAAATCCGTCACCCTATCATGCTGAACTTTCTGGTGCCTGGAGATATCCCGGACCAGTTGCCGGTCCCTTTTATGCCAATCTGAATGATAACTCCAGGGTGGTCTATTTCTGGTATCGTTTCATCGACCAACCAGTATTCCAGCAGTTCAACTGGACGGAAAATAAAAAAGATAGTCTCCAGAACTTCATTGAATCTATGCATGAAAGCTGGACTATGGATCAAACCTATATGAAGGACCCTTCAAGTGGCGAATTAGTAGCCTTCGATGATGCCCTTTTTGTAACTCCTCCTGCAGGATTGGAATATGGTTATGTGCCATTAGTTGTGGTTCAGGAAAAAGCGGATGGCAGTGGGGTAGAACAAATAAATAATGATAACCCAACGCTTGTTGAGGTTTTTCCAAACCCTGCCAGGGAGTCCATCTTTGTAAAGCTGCCCGAACATCACTCCCTTAAGCCCCAACTTATGATCGTCAATATGGAAGGGCAGGTTATTAAGGAACAAAGGGCTAGCAAAAGATTAGAATCACTGGATATTAGCATGCTTATCAGTGGAACTTATTTGCTGGTTTATAAGGATGGGGATCACTTTGAGCAAATGAGGTTTGTTAAGGTAAAATAAAACTTCATTACCTTTAACAGCAAACCTAATACCTGCTGAAAATGAAGAAAAATCTTCTCCTTCTTCTCCTCCCTATTCTTATTTGCAACTGCAGCAAGCCAGAAAACTCCGCCATATCCAAAATTGATATTAGAGGACATGAAGTAAATATTCTGCATTATTCTGAATTGGACGGGACAAATTCTATCAAATTGAGCGATATCGCTACGGATTTTCATTTTATCCCTCTTGAAACCAATAAGGATTGTATGATTGGCTATGCATACTATCATATTTACGACAAGTATATAATTGTGGTAAATCCCTATGAGAAGATTCTGTTATTCAATGGGAAAGGTGAGTTTTTGAGAAAGCTTTGTATAGCCGGTAAAGGGCCGAGAGAATTTCAAAATGCCGTAACTACAGTTGATGAAGAGAACGATGTTTTATACATCGGGGATGAATCCAAATCCTATTTCATGAGTTGGGATCTGACCAATGGCAACTATTTGGGTGATATCCCTAGAGTTTACAGCGGCAGATTGAAAAATATCATCTTTACAGAAGATAATACTTTGATTTGTGCTCCGTGTGTTGGTAATGGTGAAGCTGGGAAATATTATATTTTCGAACAGGATACCAAGGGTGATTTGATCCGGGAAATCAAGGCTCCTGAACAGAAAGGATGGGCCGATAGTAATGATAAGCTCTTGTATTTCAGCGGGTCGTCCTACAATTATATTCCTATTAATATCGATACTATCTACAGGGTGTATGGTTCTGAATTGATCCCATACTGGATGTTTGATTTTGGGAGAGAAAATGAACAATTAGCAGGAAAACCGGGAGGTAGATCTTTTGATTATGAATTTGAATCTGATCGTTTTTTTGTGGGAAACATATTTACAATAAGTAAGGTAGAAACAAATGCTACGGAAGGGGGATCTTCTACCCGTACATCACACAAAGTTGAGCACTTAACAATTGACAAGAAAACCAATCAGATCTATCTCAATGATAAGTTGCGAAATGACTTCATTGGTGAAAAGGAATCTTATTTATCATTGCTAAAGGTTTTACCAAACAATTCAATTTATCAGGCTATAAACGCAATATCACTTATCGAACATGCAGAGAAGGTAGAAGCCGATCCTGATGCCAACCTTGAAGTTAAATTAAGATTAAAAAAGCTGTTAACTCAAATTGATATTGAAGACAACCCCGTTCTCATAGTTGGGGAACTTAAAAAGTGATGTAATGTGGCATTTTACCTGTGCAACGCGGTCCCGGTTCTTCGCAAAAACACTAATTTGGCATTTTACCTGTGCAACGCGGTCCTGGATCTACGCTTCGCTTTGTCCGGGATGACCGTCACTTTTTCCGGATTTGCTCCTGATACCTTTTTCTGTA
>CAYXQX010000251.1:0-6051 GCA_964467485.1 uncultured Porphyromonadaceae bacterium
AGACTTGTTAGTTCAGATACTCTTAATCCGCATCCATAAAGAACTTCAATAATGGTTTTGTTCCTGTAGCCGTTCTCACTGCTCAGGTCTATGGAGGAAATTATCAGTTCTATCTCATCAATGCTTAGAATATCAGGAAGCTTTCTCCCTATTTTAGGACCTTCCAGCAATTTTGCAGGATTATTATCAATAATACCTTCCAGCCTTATGTATTTAAAAAAACTTCGTAATCCTGATATTATTCGAGCCTGTGAAACAGCACTTAATCCCTGCTCTGCAATCCATCTTGTAAACTCTCTTAGTTCATCAATACTGCAATCAGGGGGAGTCATGCCCGGACAGTTGAGAGAGAGGAATTGGAAAAATTTGCCAATATCACTTATATATGCCTCCTGGGAGTTCTTGGATAATGATCTCTCCAGTCGCAAATAAATCTCGTAGTCCCTTATATATTTACCTTGCCAGTCCATTTAAGCTAAAATGGATTTGATGAAAATTCCAATATGCTTTTATTACTTTTGCAAAAACAAAACTATGAAAATACTGATTATAAATGGTCCAAATCTTAATCTTCTGGGATCCAGGGAAGTGGGCATATATGGCGATAAGAGTTTTGATGGCTACTTGTCACTAATGCAAAAGCTTTTTGAGGATTATGAGATTAGTGCCTACCAATCAAACTGGGAAGGTGAGATAATCGACAAGTTACAAGAGGCTGATGGTAATTACTCAGGTATTGTTTTGAATGCTGCTGCTTACACTCATACATCTGTGGCTATCGCTGATGCGGTTAAGGCTATCTCAATACCTGTTGTTGAGGTTCATATTAGTAATATTTTGGATAGAGAAGAGTTTCGCCATAAATCCCTCATAAGCCCAAATTGCATTGGCAGTATAATGGGCTTTGGTCTGGATTCCTATAGATTGGGTATTGAGAGCTTACGTGTGATCACTAATAATTAGAAGAGAATAAATTTCCATATATCAATTATATGAAGCAAACTAAAATAGTTGCCACTATATCAGATCAACGATGCGATGTTGATTTTATCCGTGAACTGTACCAGGCCGGTATGAATGTGGTTCGCATTAATACTGCTCATCAAGCAATAGAGGGCTCAAAGATTGTAATCAACAATATCAGAAAGGTTTCTGATAAAATTGCTGTTCTCATTGATACTAAAGGACCAGAAATTAGAACAACAGTTACCCGTGATCCTATAGAAATTGAAACAGGTGAGGTATATATTTTCAAAGGTGATGCCGACAGACCTAGTTTCCCGGGGTTGATATGCGTGAATTATGCGAATTTCGTTGCCGATCTGTCGGTCAATGATAAAATCCTTATTGATGATGGTGATCTGGGCTTTGTTGTCACTGAGAAGAAGGATGATGAATTGGTTTGCAAGGCTCTCAATAATGGAATCCTTAAAAGCAGAAAGAGCGTAAATATACCGGGAGTTGAAGTTAGCCTTCCTCCTTTAAACGAAAAGGACAAAAAATATATACAGTTTGCTATTGAGGAAGATATCGAGTTTATTGCCCATTCCTTTGTTAGAAGGAAGGAAGATGTTCTGGCTATAAAGCAGATACTCGGGTTGCATCAATCTAAGATTAAGATTATTGCGAAGATTGAAAATCAGGAAGGTGTTGATAATATCGAAGAGATCCTCGATCATGTTTATGGTGTGATGGTGGCTCGGGGAGATTTGGGTGTTGAAATCCCAGCTGAGAAGATTCCAGGCGTACAACAAAAACTCATACGGGCCTGCATCAAAAGAAAGCGGCCTGTAATTATTGCAACTCAGATGTTGCACAGCATGATTGAGCATCCACGACCAACAAGAGCTGAAATCTCTGATGTGGCTAATGCTGTTTACAGAAAAACTGATGCTTTGATGTTAAGCGGTGAGACTGCCTATGGGAAATACCCCGTTGAAGCAGTTAGCACCATGAACAGGGTGGCACTGGAGGTGGAGTCTAATAGACCACATACCGATATCAGGATATCCTCTATAGATAATGAAATAGCCGCCTTTCTTGCGAATGTTGCAGTAGAGGCTTCCACCCATCTGAACATAAAGGCGGTGATAGTGGATAGTCAGACCGGTAGAACGGCCAGGTATCTGGCTGCCTTCCGGAATAATAGTCCTGTTTATGCCGCGTGCTACAACAAAAAGGTGGTTAGAGAACTAGCTCTGTCATTTGGTGTTATTCCATTCTATATGGAACCAAAGAAGCAAACAGATGCCTTTAAACGTTCAATAATGCGTCACCTCTCCGAAATTGATGGTATTGAAATGGATGATAGAATATTACTCATTGGAGGTAGCTATGGTCCAAGAAGAGGCGCTTCATTTATGGAGATAAGCCTGGTGAGAGATCTGGTAAATCTTTAGCTAATATTGAGAAGCAATTTTTTTACCAAGCTGAGATATTTCACTAATAAAATATTCCTCATCAACAGTAATAATTTTATGGTCTTCCATAATTAACTCGCCATTGATAATGGTGCAATTAACATCTCCCGGCTGCATTGAATATACTATTTGAGAGTAAGGATCATTTAGTGGTATCCAATGAGCCTGCTCGGTGTCAATGATCATTAAATCTGCCAGTTTACCTTTTTCTAGTGTTCCCAGTTCATTACCCAAACCGTAATTTTTTGCACCATTATTAGTAGCCATCTTAATTACCTGACGAGCATTGAGGACTGTTGGATCAAGCTTATTCATTTTGTGTAACCTTGCAAGAAACTGCATGTCAAGCAACATACATTGGTTATTATTACTGGCGGGTCCATCTGTACCAATACCTATAGTCAGACCTTTTTCAAGGAGTTCCGGTACAGGGCAAATGCCTGAACCTAATTTCATATTGGAGTAAGGGTTTGTTATGATACCAACATTATTCTCTCTTAATAATTCAATATCTGCTGAGGATAGGTGGTTACAATGGTATGCAACAGATTTCCCATCGAAAAAGCCCAAATCAGTGAGTAGCTGCGTTGAGGATTTACCATACTTGCTTTTCATCTCACCATCTTCCCAGGCCGTCTCGGCAAGATGAATAGTAGCAGGAATATCCAGTTTTCGGGCCAGAACGCCTACTTCCCTTAAAACTTCAGGAGAACAGGTGTAGGGCGAGTGAGCCGGAAGAGAAATGCTGGCCAAAGGGTGATTTCTATACTTGTTCCAAAGGTATTCCGTATATCTAAACCCTTCCTCCGGTGTCTTTTTATTAGGTGTGGGAAAATCTAAAACACCTTCTCCAAGAACTACCCTGATACCTAATTTTTCACATGCCCTAAGAGTTTCCTCCTGAAAAAAATACATGTCAACAAAAGCCCCTGTACCACATCTGATCATTTCAATAGCTGAAACCATTGAGCCGAGATAAACATTCTCCGGATCAAGATATTTAGCTTCTGCCGGCCAGATATAGTCTTTGAGCCAACTATCTAATGGCTGGTCGCTTCCCATACCCCTAAATATTGACATGGCGGAGTGTGTATGCCCATTAAAAAATGTTGGCATAACAATACCGCCCCTGGCATCTATCGTCTTCTTAGCAATATAATTCTGATAACCGTCCTCTGATCCTACATACTCAATCCTGTCATTATTAATCAGGATTAATCCTGATGAGTACTCTGTCCAATCCTGATCTAAAGAAAGAATAAAACCATTCTTTATGGCTAAATCGAATTCGTGATTTTCTTCCTGATGAATATTACTCATGACCGCCTTTCTTTTGAAAAGTGTTGAAAAGGTGAGGGAATGATTCTCTAACTCCCAGCCCAAACTTTTTGGCTTCAGAGAATACTAATTCTTCATCAATGGTGAGAATCTTTTTGTCTTCCATTATAAGTTTGCCATTAACAATAAGAGTTCTTATATCATTAGTGTTAGCCGTACTTACAAGAGAGAAAAACGGATTGTTAACAGGCTGATTATGAATCGAGCTCATGTCAATCACCTGTAAATCAGCTTTAAACCCTGAACTTAATTGCCCAAGCTCTCTCATTCGGTATATTTCATATCCTGATTTAGTGGCCATTTCAACAACTTTTTTAGCCGGCAACAATGTTGGATCGTGATTGATTCCCTTATGGATCAGATAAGCTGTTTGTAGTTCCCTAAGCATGCTTAGATGATTATTGCTGGCTGCACTATCCGTTCCGATACCAATTTTCACTCCATGTTTACTGAGATCTTTCACAGGGCATAAACCTGATCCCAAAACCATATTGCTGTGGGGGTTATGAATAACTGGTACCTTATTAGCAGCAAGAGTGTGAATGTCATCATCATCAAGATGAACACCGTGAACAAGGATAAAATGATCTTTAAAAACGCCCGTCCTCTCCAGCAGCTTAACAGGGCTCAGACCATATTTAGACTTTATGAGATCTACTTCGTGTTTTGTTTCACTCACATGACTGCAAACCGGGATATTCCATTTTCGGGCAAGATCCCCGGTTTTTTCGTATAACTCTGGCGAGCAGCTAAAAGGAGCATGAGGGGCCAGGTATATAGAAATCAGCTCGTTGTCAGCGTGTTTACTGATCATCTCCTGGGTGTAATCGAAAGTTTCCTGAGCCGAGTTAGATGATGGTGTTTTTCCATCAAACAATCCTTCTCCCAGAAATGCCCTTAGGCCTGATTCTTCAACTGCCTTTCCAACAGCCAGAGAATGGAAATCCATGTCGGCAATAGTTCCAGTTCCGTTCCTGATCATTTCTATCAGGGATAAAATTGAACCTAGATAAACATTATCAGGATTGGCATAAGCCTGTTCAAGCGGCCATATAGCCTTCTGCAGCCAGTTGTGAAGACTAAGATCTGTTCCTAAACCCCTGTACAGTGAAAGGCTGAGGTGGGTATGCTGATTGAAAAAAGCCGGGAGAATATGTTTTCCATCTGTATAAATAGTCTTAAGAGCTTCAAATTCAGGCGCCTCATTGCCTGGTCCAATAAATTCAATATATCCTGATTTAATCAATATCAAACCATCGTGGATGATATTATTCTCATCATCCATAGATAAAATAGTTCCCCCTACAAGGGCCAGATCAAATATTTGCTTAGTCTCTTTCAATATAGTTTGTCTGAATTTGCAATTGGTGGTCTTTTCGTATGATGAGAGGCATTATTCTGATATAATTCACCAAGCGCACATAGAAGACCCTCACTGAACAAGGGGCCGATCAATAGGAAGCTGGTTGGGTTTGAACTTTGGTCAAATCCATTGGGTAACACTATAGATGGGTGTCCGGTTAGGTTAGTCAAAGTAAGCTGATTCCCTCCTCTTGTCGGTGAAATAATCACGTCGAAATCCTTCATCAATTCATTCATTTCCTGAATAAGTAAGGTCCGAATCCTGTTTGCCTGAATATACTCTACTGCCGGGATTAAGCGTGATGTTCGAAAGCTATTTGGCCACGACCAGCCTCCCTGACTAACAAGTAGGCTGTCGCGGTTTGACAGAGTGAGCTGGCTAAAGGCAGCAGCGGCTTCTGCAGATAATATTATTCTCAGTGCATCTACTGGAAAATCCTGAGGCAATGAAACAGGGATTAATTTAGCACCGTGCTTTAAAAATATATCCAGTGCAACTGAGTCATTATCGTGATTTGTATATTCTTTGTCGAAGTATTCTTTCAAATAAGCTATTCTTAAACCAGATAAGTCCACTTTGTTTGGATAAACATAAGCTGCTTCGATAGAAGATAGTTCTCTCGTATCTTCTCCCCGGATGTAATCCATAACTATTCCGCAGTCTATTGCATTTCTGCATATTGGCCCTATCTTATCCATGGTCCAGCTCAGTGCCATCGTGCCATATTTGCTTACTACACCATAGGTAGGCCTTAATCCGGTAACTCCGCATCTGGTTGATGGTGATACTATTGAGCCTAATGTTTCTGTACCTATGGCAAAAGCTACCAGTCCGGCACTGGTTGCAGAGGCAGGTCCTGCAGATGATCCACTTGAACCGTATTTCGGATTCCAGGGGTTGCGGGTTGTTCCTCCAAACCATACATCACCC
>CAYXQX010000252.1:0-6050 GCA_964467485.1 uncultured Porphyromonadaceae bacterium
CCTGTTTATAGGATCATTAGAATGGGTGCGATCAACTCTTAAATATATTGAGATTCGTCAGCAAATTGGTGAAGATTGGCATCGCCTAGCTATTATTCTTTTTTCTGTTGCGGCATTTACCTTGATATCAGGACTTTTACTTCTTTTGCCTGCAATTAGAAAGAGATATAATATACCATCCTAACCCCCAATAGAGGCTCTCAATCCGTATTCTTTAAATATCTCTATTGCCTCAAGCTGTTCTTGTTCAGTTGGTTCGGCCATCCCTGTTAAGTGGTGCTCATTGCCTAGTTTCTTATGCTTCATCTCGGCCAGATTATGAAATGGTAGAATACTAATTTTCTTTTTCTCACCATCGAGAGAGGCAATAAACTTCGCCATTTCCCTAATCTCATCAGGATCTGCATTAACACCTTTGATCATGGGATAGCGGATGTTAATGTTGGCTCCTGATTTAGAAAGGATTTTCAGATTCTCCAGAATCTTCTCGTTACTAACCCCGGTATATTTTTTATGCTTAACAGGGTCAAGCATTTTAAAATCATACAGGAAAAGGTCTGTTCTTTTGGCCACTTCCATAATGATCTCGGTTTTGGCAAATCCTGATGTATCAACGGCCCTGTGGATTCCTTCCTTCCCGCATTCGTCTAAAAGTTCAATCAGGTAATCGGGCTGCATTAGAGGCTCACCACCAGAAAAAGTAACTCCGCCTTTGGATTGATCAAAAAATACAGTTTCCTTTTTGATCCTATTCATAACATCCTCAACACTAGCTTTGTACCCCGACATTTCAGATGCCCCGCTTGGACAAACTTCAGCACACTTACCACAGAGCTTGCATAAATCAGGATCGGTTATTATCCCTTCTTTTGCATCCAATCGACAAGCATTTTCAGGACAAGCTTTAACACATTCGCCACACCCGATACACTTCGACTGGGTAAACATTTTCTGAACATGAGGTGAGATGCTTTCGGGATTATGGCACCATTCGCAGGCCAGAGGGCAGCCTTTGTAATAAATAGCAATCCGGATACCCGGTCCATCATTTATGGCATAAGGCTTGATATCAAAGATCATTCCTTGTTTCATCCTGTAACTATTCTAAAATTATCCTGATTTAAAAGGATTCGTTCTCGGTACGATCAATAATCTCATGCTGCAGATCCTCATTCATATCATTGAAATAATCGCTGTACCCGGCCATTCTTACCAGAAGGTCTTTATATTCTTCCGGATGACTCTGTGCTTCACAAAGAGTGGCAGTATCAACAACATTAAACTGAATATGATGTCCTCCAAGAGTAAAATAGCTGCGTATCAATTGACCAAGTTTGACAACATCTTCATCCCTTTTCAACAAACTTGGAAGGAATCTCTGATTAAGAAGAGTCCCTCCTGATTTTGTCTGATCAAGTTTTGTCAATGAACGGATAACAGCAGATGGACCATTGGTATCACATCCATGAGATGGAGAAGTTCCGTCGGAAATAGATTTTTCCGCAAGCCTGCCGTTTGGTGTAGCCCCCATCACTTTCCCAAAGTAGATATGGCATGTGGTTGAAAGCATATTCAGATGAAAAGTTTCACCTTTGGTATTGGGCTTGCCATCGATGGCTCTAAAAAGATCTTCATAAACTCCTATTGCGATATCGTCGGCATAATCATCATCATTACCGAAAAATGGAGTTTTATTCAGTATTGTTTGTCTCAGGAATTCCTCATTCTCAAAATTTCCTGCAACTGCTCCAAGAATCTTCTCCATTGTGAAGGTTTTCTCCTCAAAAACATGCTTCTTCAGGGTTGAAAGGCTATCCGTAATAGTACCCAAACCGGTACATTGAATATAATTGGTATTGTATCTGGGGCCGCCATTATAATAATCTTTCCCCTTGGAGATACAATCCTCAATAACAACTGAAAGGAATGGAGCCGGAGCATACTTGGCAAACATCCTGTCGATATAATTGCTAACCCTAACCTTCTGGTCTACAATAAAATTCAATTGCTTGAGAAAAGCCTCGTAAAGCTCCTCATAGCTTTTAAAATCCCTGGGGTCACCGGTTTCTATTCCGGCCACTTTTCCTGTTACAGGATCGATACCATTATTGAGTGTCACCTCAAATACCTTAGGAACATTAAGGTAACCGGTCAGAAGATATGCTTCCTTCCCGAATGCACCTACCTCAATACAACCGCTGCATCCACCTTCACGTGCATCCCTAATAGATTTACCCATACCAACCATCTCCATAACGTAAACATCAGGATTAAAAACTGATGGATAACCATGTCCCTGTCTTATCACCTTGCATGCTGCGTTAAGGAATTTATCCGGAGTTTTGGGACTGATGTGAACAGAATTTCCCGGCTGAAGGATATGAAGTTCTTCTATCACTTCCAGCATAATATAGGACACCTCACTTACTCCATCTGAGCCATCAGGTTTAACGCCGGCGATATTGATATTTGTAAAATCATTATAAGTACCACTTTCACGGGCTGTGATACCCACTTTAGGAGGAGCAGGGTGGTTATTTACCTTGATCCAGAAACAAGAGATTAATTCCTTAGCCTCCTCACGAGTGAGTGTACCTTCTGAAATTTCTTTCTCATAAAATGGAGCCAGGTGCTGGTCGAAATGGCCCGGATTCATGGCATCCCATCCATTCAATTCTGTTATAGTACCCAGGTGGACAAACCAGTACATCTGGATAGCCTCCCAAACATTCCTGGGAGCATTTTCAGGCACCCAACGACATGCTTCAGCTATCTTGTTAAGTTCTTTTTTCCTGATGGGATCATTTTCCTTTGAGGCTAGTTCATCAGCCAGATCAGCATGTCTGTTAGCGAAAACAATCACAGCGTCGCAGGAAATATCCATAGCCTTAAGCTCTTCAGCCTTATCGGTAGCCTCAGGATCATTCATATAATCGAGAGAATCAAGGTGATCATTGATATCCTTCTTGAAATCCTTCATTCCCTTGCGATAGATTTTACCATCAAGAGCAGTATGACCCGGAGCCCTTTGCTCCATAAACTCGGTAAAAAGTCCTGCCTCATATGCTCTTTTCCACTCTTCCGGTACGTGATTAAAAATTCGCTCACGTTGTGTTCTTCCCTCCCAATATGGGATAACCTCTTTCTCGTATGTATCAATATCTGCCTGTGCAATATGGTATGGCTGCTGATCGCGCGAGTTCAACACATGAAAATCCTCCACGCTGTGGCAGGTGAGCTCCGGAAAAGTAGGTACAGCCTTTGGGACGGGTCCTCTCTCACCCACAATCAGCTCTCCCTCACCAAAATAGATAGTCTTTTTCTTACAATGATCAAGAAAGTTCAAGGCTCGTAAAACAGGAATGGAATGCTTTCCGTAATTCTCCTTGTAAAAAGCTGTTTCATGCAAAGCCCTTTCAATTGAAAGGGTATGTTCAGCTTCATAGCTTGCCTTTCTGAGCTTTTGTATTCTTTCATTCATTCCTGGCCCAATCTTGTTAGGTTTATTTGGATAAAAATTCCCTTCTGATGAAGGTTTTCTTTCCGGGCTGGTTTTTTTTGATTTTTCTCCTTTGACGACTTGCATTATTTTTGTCTCCGCTAATTTACTCCCCTGTTAAGGACTATATAATTATAAAAAAATGGTAATAGGGTAATCAGGCGAAAAGGCCTCTTAGAAAATCCAACATTCAAACAGGCGTCTGTATGCTTTTAAAAGTGTATTTATTGTTCCGTCATTCATACACAACAAAAATACGAAAAAAAACCTATAAATTATCTAATTTAATATGCTGATAAACAAAAGACATAGACGCTTGTATTAATTGAAAACAAAACTAAAAAAGATGAAAAAACTAATTCTGATACTTCTCATAATTCCTGTTGCACTAGCAGGCTTTTCACAGGTAACGGATGTTGAAAAAGCACTCAAAACGCCACCCGCCGAAGGGGAAAACTGCTGGACGAAAGGCCTTAAAGTAGCGGTTAACCTTTCACAGGTTTCTCTTACAAACTGGGCTGCAGGCGGACAAAATTCACTGGCAGTTAATGGTTTGCTGAACAGTTTCTTGAATTTCAGGAAGGACAAATACTCTTGGGACAATAATCTCGACATAGGATATGGCATAATCAAACAAGGCACAAAAGATTTCTTTAAGGCAGATGACAAATTGGAATTTAATTCAAAATTCGGATACAAGCTATCCGAGAAAATTTCAGTTGCCGAGTTAATCAATTTTAAAACTCAAATGGCTGCCGGATATCCTTCACCTGAAGATATGACTCTAATATCAGATCTACTTGCTCCAGGATATTTCGTTGGTGCTATTGGCCTTGATTTCAAAACAAGTGATAACTTTTCGCTCTATGTTTCTCCAGTAGCCTCAAAAATGACCTTCGTAATGAATGATTCATTATCTGAAGCCGGTGCTTTCGGTGTTGAACCAGGAAAGAAAGTACGAAGTGAGTTTGGTGGCTATATCAGGATGGCATACCAACGTGACATTATGAAGAATGTTAATTTCCAGACTAAGCTGGATCTATTCTCTAATTACCTCGACAATCCTCAATACATTGATGTTAACTGGGATGTTTTAGTAATGTTGAAGATCAATAAATGGCTTTCAGCATCTATCAACACTCAGCTAAAATACGATCGTGATATTGAGATCGGGAAAGACACTAATGATGATGGTGAGCTAGACGATTTCGGACCAAGAGTTCAATTCAAAGAACTTATCGGAGTAGGCCTGGCCTTCAGTTTATAGGTCCCGGGAAAACCCGGATTAATCAGGCTACTTTATTTGAACCAGAGTCTCTGTCATTTTAATGGTCATTGGCATGCTCATTGGACTTGCTAACTGAGGCGACTCAACAGAAATAACACCGGAAATCTCGGTTACAGCATCAGCTTTTAATAATAAGCCGGTTTTCACATCAACCTCATATCCACCTTGTTTCTTCCCCGACAATTCGTAGTTCATTGTCATACCTTGCACCTCCTCACCTTCCATTTCCAGCTGGTCAATTTTAACCGTCTGCTTAATGCTTGCCTTTTCTTTTCCTACTTCAACCAGGGTATTCTCAATCGAATTCTTAAACTTAACCATCAGGGTGCTTTCCGACTCATCACTCCAGCTTGATCTAAGCTTAGTTTTACCTTGAGGATATTTAAAAAAGATCGCCCCGACTTGCCCCTTAAGACCCTCATCACTGGTGCTTTGAGCAGCCAGACCTGCGATCAGTTGCTGCTCCGGTCCGGCAATAGTTCCCAGGGATTCTTGAATCGTTTCGATGTATTTATCAGTACCTACCATTTCAATTATCTCTCCCTGAGGACTTATTAAAAAAGAAAATGGGATATTAAGTATTTTAGTATAGTATTCAATCACCGCTGGTGCATCCTCACCCGATTCTGTGTCATAATTGAGATTCAACACATCATTCTCCATTACAATTTTCTTAGCAATTACTTTTTGTTCAATCAGGAAATTACCATCAGCCTTTACCTCAAGAACCTTAAACTTATATTTGGTTATCATAAGGTTATCCATAACCAGCGACTGGCCCATAAATTCCTGAGCAAGTTCTTGGTTTAAAGTATGGCTAACAAAAAACTCCTGTCCTTTCTCTAGATTATATTTTAGTTCAACTTTTTTGGCCTGAACAGTCATACTGGTCATAACGACTATAATCAATATTAATATAATTCTTAATTTTTTCACCATTTTAAATGTTCACTTTTTAATTCAGATCTTACTTATGATATTTATCCCGATCACATTTCAATACGCCATCTACCACTTCCAACTCTGCTACCTGCAAAGATGTTCTTTTATATTCAAATGGCATGGTTTGATTGTAAGTAAAATCTGGTTTATCAAAGAGTTGTCTTCCGGGATGGACAAAATAAAACATGAAGGCCCTATCATTAAGGATAATAATATCAGGATGCTGTCCAAACCATCCATCATCATCTCTTTGCCCTGGATCAACCATTATTAATCCCTGGGCTTCCCAATTATCACCATCTGAGGATCTGTAAACAGGAA
>CAYXQX010000253.1:0-6040 GCA_964467485.1 uncultured Porphyromonadaceae bacterium
AATACCATTCCGGGCTCAAGCACCTGTGGGCCTCCCCCTACATCATGCACTGCCATGCCAACGTAATGACCAAAGTTGGCTCGGTATCTTTTCCAGATAGGCAGACTAGTATCATAGCCCATCTCCTTCAACTTCTTGTCCACCTCACCGGGAAGATCTTTAGTATTCAAACCAGGACGGTAAACGGCCATACAAGCCTCATGCATAGCATTACAAGCCTCGTATATTTCACGCTGTCGGGGAGTAAATTTTCCATTTACAGGATAAGAGATGGTAATATCAATATCGTAATAGTGATAATCCGGACCTCCATCAATAACAAGGAAGTCTCCATCCTCAAGTATTCTATCATAAGTATGATAATGGGTATTAGAATGATTCTCAGCCGAACATACGATCGTATAATACGCCAGCTCCTGTGCCCCTCGTTTCTTGCATTCATATTCAAAAAGAGAAGCTACCTCATACTCAGGCTGCCCAACATAAGTACCCTTCATAATGGCTTTATGAGCCTCAACCCCAATCTTACCCGCCTTCCGGAATAGTGCAATTTCGGCAGGGGATTTAATCCCACGTAGTTTCCATATCAATTCTGAGCAATCTGTCACCGAAACTGATCCAGGCAGATGGTTTTTAAGATAAAAAACGAACTGATCTTCTCTTGTTGGTCTGCCGTCTCTGGGATTATCCTTCATCCTCATAAGTTCATATCTGCCCTTTTCTCTCGAACACTCACGCATCAACTCCTGGGCTTTAAACTCTGTATAAAATACATTGATAGTTTCGGCCTTCTCTTTCAGGAACTTCTCCAGATCATTGATCCCCAATCGCCTCTCAAGTCCGCTAACCTCAGCCGTTTTATTAATATGATCGAGTGGGACACCGTAATTCCTTGCTCCTCTGTCATTGATAGAAAAAAAGATCGTGCTCTCCCTGTTCACACCATCAATAACCAAAACAGCTCCCGGCACCTCCAGTCCGCACAGATACATAAAATCATTATTCTGAAAAAAACGATAATAACCTGTAGGTACAACAGCTCCTTGAATAACAGCGATACCATCAGGAATCTTATCCATAAATTTTGCCCTGCGCTCCGCGTATTCCGATTTATCAAATACATCGAAAGACATGGGCTGACTGTATGCAGAAATGCAGAAAAGTAGTAAAACAAAAGGTAGAAGCAGGTTTTTCATGGTTGTATAGGTATAATAATAACAATGACGAATATACAAATATGAGACGCATGTAATGCGTCTCTACAAATTATATAATTATATTTTACCTTTATTCCCTAATGGCTAATTACCCTATGCGCACCTACCTATACCTGATCACCATAACCGCAACCCTGGGCGGCTTACTATTTGGATACGACACAGCGGTGATATCCGGTACTGTGGAATCACTGCAAACATTTTTTGTTGATCCTTATGGCCTAAGCGAAACAGCTGCAAACTCCCGCTTGGGATTAATTGTTTCCGCTGCCCTCATAGGCTGTATCATAGGTGGATTATCCGGAGGATGGGTAAGTAATACAATAGGAAGAAGAAAGGGTTTAATGATTGCGGCTACCCTATTTCTGATTTCCGCTTTGGGATCAGCAATGCCGGAGGTATTCATTCGACCAATTGGAGAAGGTGATCATACATTTATATGGAATTTCGCTGCATATCGCCTACTTGGAGGACTTGGTGTTGGTCTGGCTTCAATGCTGTCGCCAATGTATATTGCAGAAATTGCCCCTGCCGAAAAGAGAGGCAAGTTAGTGTCCCTCAACCAATTCGCGATCATATCAGGAATGTTAATTGTATATTTTGTCAACTATGGTATTGCCCGTCATGGTGAAGATTCATGGCTACATCAAACAGGCTGGAGATGGATGTTCCTATCGGAATCTATTCCCGCTATTCTCTTTCTAATCCTGATATTTTTCATTCCCGAAACGCCAAGGTTTCTATCTATTAAGGGCAAGGAAGACAGAGCTCTTGGCGTATTAATCAGGATTAATGGCCCAGAAAAAGCCAGACAAATATTGGGGGAAATAAAAGAAAGCATTCAAATCACCCAAAAAGGAAGCAAACTATTCTCATTTGGCACAAAAATAATCCTGATCGGACTTGCGATTGCAATATTTCAACAATGGATAGGAATCAACGCAATCCTATACTATTCACCCGTCATATTTAAGGATATGGGAGCTGGCACCGATGCATCTCTTCTGTCAACAATTTATGTAGGGATTGTCAACCTAACTTTCACCATTGTTGCTATTCTATTGGTCGACCGAATAGGACGAAAAAAACTTCTCCTTATCGGTGCCGCGGTAATGGCTGTGGCTATGATAAGCGTAGGGTTGATATTCTATTTCAGTTTTGAAAGCTCTCTGATCAATGGTTTAGAGGTTAATCAATTTACTAGTCCCGTGTCGGCCATTGTAGCCTTCATTTTTATCCTGATTTTTATTGCAGGCTTTGCAACATCCTGGGGACCTGTAGCCTGGGTCCTGCTTTCCGAACTATTCCCAAACAAAATCAGGGCCAGGGCATTAGCTCTTGCAACAGCGGCATTATGGGTTTCCAACCTTGTAATCTCCTGGACCTTCCCAATTATCAATAACAGTTCATTCCTGGTCGACAAGTTTAATCACGGATTTGCTTACTGGATCTATGGTGTAGTTGGAATACTGGCAGCACTTTTCGTAATGAAATTTGTGCCAGAGACCAAAGGCAAATCTCTTGAGGAACTTGAAGGGCTGTGGGGAAAAGGTAAATAAAAGTCATTGTTGTCCAGTAAAACAAATTAAAATGGGGTAGCCCCGAGGAGCACCTACAGCGACGCCAATAAACGTCGTCCCAGTAGGGTTTTTGGCGATATCTACATGGATATGTTTCGAAAGTACGCTTCACTTTTATCGGACAGCCGCCAGCACGATGAGCAAACTAGGCGACTTTATATCATGGATTCCACAACGATAACCTTGTTTAAAGAGATTCTCAAAGTTGCAGGAAGAAAGCCTTTGGAAAACCAAACTTCCTCTCAAACCCATTCCTGACAGAAAAAGGGCAAAATTAAAAAACCAAATCTACGGAATAAATTCGATATGAGGTTCACTTTCTGATTTGGGGTATTTGATTTAAATTTAATTACTTAAGAGGGTACTGATATCCAAACTCTATCTTATTCCAAATTGACTGGCAAAAAAGAAGGAGACACCTTTGTAACTCCTTCTTTTATTGGCTTTCCCGCCTAATATCTATGCAAAGATTATTATCATAATTTGATCAATAACTTATTCCTCAATAAGAGATTCACATTCAGTATGCCAGCTGCTACAACAGCAGGAATCCACACTATTGTTAGTAATCCAACAAATTTCTTTTGATCCACCGTCTGGACAAAAATCCGGTCCACTTACCTCTTTTAAATACTTCCAGTGTTCACATCCTGCCCCAATACATGGTTCTGCCGGCACAGGACTTGTGAAGGAATTTAACACTATGATTGTCAATGCCGACAATCCAATCAAGTAATACTTAATGCTTCTTTTCATAATTATATTATTTAGTTTATACTAGGGAGTACCTAAATTCTATTGAAATAATTCCCCCTCAATTATTTGTAAGTTGTTGTTGATTACTAGTAAGGCAGTTGAACTTAGGCTGTTTAAAAACCTAGGCATTGATCCTTCTTGACATACAAAATGGGCCCATTTTAGCCCAGATTGTTTTTTAAGAAGTAGTAAGTCCCTTGATTTTTCAGTATTACTAAGTATTATTCCGTTTCTTATTGAATTTAATGAGTCAACTAAAGACTGTGGTATTGATTTTAACCAACAAGGTTGACAGCCTGAGTCATTTACCCATAAAATGTTATATCTTATGTCATTTTTATCTTGCAAGTATGATTCAAGTGGTATGATTCCTTCATCTGAAAATAATTCCATATCAGGATCAAGCTTAATTGATAAAACTTCGTTTTTAAATGATAATCTTTCGACTTGAGAATTCAGTTCAACAACTTGCTTTTTAAGTGAAGATATTAGTTCAATATCTGATTCGTGAAGGTTAAAAAACCTTATATTTGAAGCAAATAGTAAGACAAGTAGCAATATTACAGCTATAGTCTCAGTCCTATTTTTGTGAATAATCATTTTTGAAATCAATTTCATACAATATTATTATGGGATTATCATTATAGGTAGCATTATTGTATATATTCATTAATGAAGGGTTCTTTTGAGCAAATTCATTTTTAGCTGTTTCAGATGATGATTCCATCAAGCTATCCAAAGTATCAATTAGTTTATCTGCTCCAAGATATGTTATTACACTATTCCCAGAGATGCCAATAAGAACTCCCATCGGCAGTCCATTAAAATCATTTTTCAATTGTGATTTCTCAAAAGATATTTCTTTTCTCCTTTTTTTCGAAAGAAAATAGTAATAAGGCTTACCTGATAAAAAGTATGTGAATGATATCAAATCGTCAGATTCAAAAAATTCCCACATTTGGGTTACGTAATGTTTTCTGATAGAGTTGAAGGTTCTTCTATCAAAATGGCGAGTGTTTTGATATTTTGCAGGAAGTTCTCTTTTTCCAAAATTAATATCATACCTTAATTCAAGATTATTCCCATTAAGCTGATAAACACTTGTATTACGACTTGGGACAAACAATAAAGTGTCGTTTACAGAAGAAATATTACCTGAATTTGAAGGAGCAACAAAATACCCATAGTGATTGAAATCATTTGAGAAATCATGGACTAGGCGTCCTCTAGAATTGGTTAAACCAAGCAAGATAGGAGAACGTGCTTTTGAATATAATCCCAATGGGGTGTAATGATTAAAGAATAGATAATTACCCTCAGTAGTTTTTCCAAAACTAAAACTCTCAGTACCCTTACTTTCTTTCAATAGATCTCCTTCAACATTGTAGGTCAAAATTTTATTAGAAGTTGTAAGTATTTCAACAGTTCTATGATTTCTATCGTAGAAGACATCCTTAATCATTGAATACTCGCCAGGTCCTTTGCCGGTTCTGCCAAATTTTCTTATAAATTTTCCATCATTTGCGAAAAGCCAGGTATTTCTATCCTTTAAAATGAGGCCATCTTGATCTATATAGGCATTACTCAAATAAATCAATAGGCATTCACTTTTTGTTTCAAGTGGGATATATGTTGCCTGGCTAATAAAACTAGTCGCGGATGCTGACGGTTCCAAGCAATCTAAAGGTCGGATTTCATCCTGGGCCAAGCTACTCAGACAACTTAAAAAAAAGATGATAAATGGAAGTTGTTGTTTTACACTAAAAATGAGTGATCCCATGGTTAATAGGTTATAATATATATTGGTGTAATACTCCTTACTCTCTCGGACAAAACTTGCATTCTTTGAATAAGCATGTTTGAAATCAGCAATTCCCAGCTAAGTATTTGCCTAAAGTTAAAATATGATTTGGCCATTTCAAAGGAGGTTCATGTTAATTTAAAGATGGATTTGGCTTAGTTCATAAGCATTATTCAAGTTACTATGGTCAGATGCGTTTAATGGATACTTATTATTGTTTTGGCATTTTTATTAATTTGGCTATTTCTATAATATTTTATGATGTTCTTTTTTTTCTCTATGGCCCAGATGAATTTTAGTGTATTAAAGACTTATTTAGATTACATTGCCAACTTGCAAAAAGATTATTAGCAATCAGTTTTTTTAGAATTATTTTTAGTTCCAACTAAAGTTACACCCAACATCCCCCACTTGATACTGTCAATCGACAGGATTTTGCAATTTATATTGTTTCTAAACACCGCAACTAAGTTTCTGATTTTCTGTCTATTACCCCCCCCCCCCACATCTAGCTATAAGACATAATTTCCTGCTGTCGTTCGACAGCAACAGACATTCATTTCTAAAAATTAGCTCATTTTTCGTAATTTAGTTATGTCTTCTACACCTTTTCATTCAAGTAATTACATAATGTAATCGGTAAATAACAATGCGAGTTTTCGGAAAACAGAAATGCAGGATTTCAG
>CAYXQX010000254.1:0-6031 GCA_964467485.1 uncultured Porphyromonadaceae bacterium
ATAATGGGGGTATATGGTGAAGAAACTTTTAAAGGTGATATTGAAATGGTAACGGCAATTTTTCCTGACCAACCTGTTTCCAAAGGAGACAAATGGTTAATAAAAACCCAATCGGGAGTAGGAATGAATCTGAATATTGAGACAACATATGAGCTAAAAGAAATTACTAACTCGTACTATAAAATTTATGGAAAATCAAAGATTGAAACTGCTGATAAAGATACTTATATTGAATCATTTGGAGCGCTTGGAGCGCCTACTAAATCTGACTTGAAAGGGACGAGGATTTCCGAAATTCTTATTGATATTAAAAGTGGTTAGATAATTGAAGGTAAGATAAATAGAGAACTTCAAGGAGACACTTATATGAAAAGTCGAGAAATGCCTGACGGAATTAAAATACCAATGAATTCAAAAAGCGAAATAGTAATAAAAGGTAAATAAACAATGCTCAAGTTTTCTACAATGGCTGCATCAAACTAAGTATTTTAAACTTTAATATGTTATTATGATTAACAATTTCAAGAATCGCCCTACCCATATTATGCCCATCTTCATAATCTGCTATTATCCATTTACTTGATAGAAACTCGAAATTTGAAAATAACATCTTGCTTCCAAATGAACCTGAAATCGGTATAATATCGTTGTTTTTATCCAGTAATGATTCGACATATTCTCTATCGGAAAAGTTTTGAGGTTTACCTTTTAGAACAAAACTTCCAAATTCAGAGCTCAACCAATAGTCAATCTTTTTCTCCAGTTGTACAACTTCCGTTTCAAGAGAGTCTTTTATCTCGGTGAGTGTAGCTATTTTGGTTGTAGCAATCTTTAATTCTTTATCTATTCTATTTATTTCTGAATTATCATTACAGGACAGTATCAACGTGATTAATACGAGGCACATTATAGATCTAAGAACTACTCGACCTCTGTTAAATCCATTTATTAAATTCATATTAATATTGTTCAGGTAATATAAGGTTTAATACTCTAAAGTTATAAAACCCTTATTAAAAAGAAAAATTTAGCATTGAGTGAACAGAACAAGAAAATGGCACCTTAATTATAATAACCCTGTCCACCCACCATTGCTTTATTCATCTTTTAATAAATCAGATGACTGGTTTTAAATGAACAAAAGGATACTGCTGGATTCAAAATTTATGTTTTGAACACAAGTTTTAAAGTAGGAAAATCAAATCCAATGTCATACCTTCAATTATTCAAAATCAGAAGTTGGAACTTGAACTACTTCAGAAATTGGTTGAAAATAATAATTCCGATTCTACACTTTTGGTGTGAACTGTTTAGTGATTCAGTGACATATAAACTTTGAAAGATGAATTATATCCTTGAAGAATACACCTATGCTACCGTGTCCATTCTGATTATGGGCTTTGCTGTTTTGGTATTAATTGCTGTTGGGACAATTCGAGCAATAATGCATAAAGCCAGTTTGCCGATTCTGATAGATGCAGTTTTATTGCTTGGACTTTTCAGTTTCTCTTATCCAATCTGCCGTTTGTTAATTGGACTTTGGTCGGCAGCAGAAGCTGTTGCAAATGCTGGAGAAATTTCCTCTACCCTTGCCTGGGGAGGCATTCACCACAGTTTGGTTTCTATCATTCCGGGATTTGTGATTCTGAATATTTCAGCTATTGGCTGGTTTGTGTTGAGACGGTTTAGGACCAAAAAAGGTAGCTGACACAATCTCTACTTAGTAGCTATGAGGTAAACAAAGTTCCTTACCGGGTTTCTTACGTGTTTACCGAAACTGGAGGAGGTAAAGCAATAAAGCCCCCTTCGATTTCTTCAATGTTAGAATATCTCAATTGTTTAACATATTCAAGACAAGCCTTATGAACCTCAATGCCATGAGTGGAAATATTCATAATTGGTTTGTGTTGAATTAATAAATTTTTCCCACCCTGTAATGCTTTTAATTCCTCTCCTTCAATATCCATTTTGATAAAATCAGGAGGTGGAATTTTTCCATTATCAAATAAATTGTCCAGGGTATCTACCTGAATGGAGAGACTTCCGGAATCAGAAATTCTTCCTGTTCCGGTGCCATGCTCTATATCAAATTGAGTTTCACCTTTATAATCACTAACACCTATTGACAATAGATCAATATTATTAACCCTGTTGAGGGCAATGTGTTTCTCTATGTATCTGATATTTATTGGTCTTGGCTCAAAAACAAAAACTTTTCCTTCTGAACCAGACAGCTTTGACATTATCAGACTCAGATAGCCCACATGCCCTCCAATATCAAGGCAAATAAATCCTTTCTTAATATTATTTTCAAGGAAATTGACTGTCTCTTCTTCATACCTGCCACGGATAAATTTGATGCCACTTCCAGCAATCAGTCTATGGCCAACCAGAGGGCCACCTTTTACCTTCAAAATAATTTTTGAAGACAACTTTTTTATAAATGCTTTCAAGATAGATTAGTGTTTGATTATTCTATAGGAATCTGAAATTAGAAAAAACTATGCAATATTTTTAAATTTTAACCGTTTGAGCGAACGGTCCGCTTAAGCGGACGGTCCGGGGTTACTTAATAACTATCAAATAACCCTTCCCCGCCGGAACTTGAAAACTTTCTCCCAGAGCAAATTTCGTCTCCTCCTGATAATCTTTCACAGCCGGTGCTATCATCTTTACTTTAGCCGGATCCATTCCTAATGCTTCCCAGTCGATCTTCAGCTCAACTCTGGCAGGGCCATCAGCCCATGAAGCCAGGGCAACCAATACCTTATCTTTCTTTTTATACACTGTTGCCAGTATATCAGGCCGCCCGGTTTTAACCGGACAATCATCCACCCAATAGCCGATCATCTTGCTGTCCTCAATACCGAATTCATCCCACAATTTCCAGATAGCACTGGGATCACCCGACCAGGGAGCTCTGGAGGTCATGCCGTAAATCATTCCCCTCCAGCGGTTACCGCCGTCCTGGAGCATCTCTCCCATCAGACCAAAAGGTATGCCGCTTACTTCTGTCAGCCAGTACTCAGGCCCGGCATTGTAATCGAAATATTCGCCGAACCACAGGCGATCCAGATAAGCAAAGTGCTCCATGTAGAGGTTTGCCGAGTTGGCAAATCCATCCCTGGGATTGAACTGATTAGCTGAATGGAGATCTATCATTGAACCGGGATTTCCCCTTTGAAGGATCTTGCGCACTCGCTTCATAATAGATCTATCAAAAGCTACATCGTCTATATACAGACCATCGATCCCAACATTGTTGACGAGCCAGTTCAAGCCTTCAAGGTAGTAGTTATGCCATCTTGAAACCCCTGAATTAATAATTGCTGCATCTTTCCAATCCGGTACAAACCAGGCTCCAATATAGTTGCCATCGAGGTGTTCCTGTAGCCAGCTGTATCCGCCACCGGGACCGTAGGACAGAATCTCGTCACCCAGTGATTTCAAAGCCCATATCTCAGGGCAAATATTTGACAATTCCCTTACGGTATAGTAGATTTTTACTTTAGCATTTTTTTCATGGGCTTCATCAATATACTCCTTCATGATTTTTGGAGTCATGAATGGATAATTGATATAGGGATTTATATCTGTTGCATGGTGAACGTTAATCGTGTTGCCTCCATACTCCAGTATACTATCAATTGGTTCGTACTTGTGATAATATCTTGTTTGCCATTGACTTTCCGTATCGATAGATCTGAATGGAGTGATCAGGAATTGAATATTAAAATGCAATGTGTCTCCTTTTTCAACCTGCCTTTTACCGGAGTATGCCGTAATTGAGTATGTCCCATCTGATCTCTCCATATTGATACCTCCCTTACCATCATTGTACCAGGATGGAGGCATTTTCAAAGGTTTCTCGTGATAAAAATTGGTGTTCAGTGGCCGCTCATAGTTTTCATCCCGGAAGCTGGATTGCAGCCCAAGGTTCAGATCACCAATCCAGGGGCCGTCATTATTGAAGTAAGGATCCCATTTCCACTGAAACTCATCAGGAGCAAATCCACCCTTACGACCCAGACCAAGCATATATTTTCCTACTCCGTTTTCCAGGGAAATATTATAGCTAATATCATCCAGGTCTGCTGATTTTTTTGCCACAACATCAACTTTTAGTGATAGAAACCCATCAAATTCGATGAAGCCTTTTGTGATGAACTTTAAGCTTTCTGTTTCTGAAATTCCCTGCCAGCTTGCTCTGCCATCACTTACCAATCCCATTTTGAGGCTTTTAGCAACAGGTATGCCTGTCTTGCCTGCCGTTTCCACCTGAAAATGCATCGGTTCAGCCAGTAAGTTTCTTCCTTCAGTCCCAACGCCAGTCATCTCCTGTGTAAATTTTCCAATGATTTGCTCAGGTAAACCGCTTTTATTTACAGCAAGTTCTCTACCCAAGAGTTTAACCGTATTATTCTCCACAACAAGTGGACTATATGGATCGATAACCCCATTATCCTCAGCGATTTGTGAATCCAGCCATCTCAAGCGGCTATGGCTTTCCGGATTGTCATCTCCATGATCAGGAATCACTCCTTCTTTCACCTCCAACTCCAGGGTAATAGTCTGTTTTTTTTGTCCCTTTGGTGTGACATTAACTTTGGCAGTGTATTTCCCCGGTGCAGCCGTTTCGGGTATCATTACTCCCATCCAAAGAGGCTGGACCTTGCCTTTTTTAACAGGCACTTTTTTTACTAGAGGTTCGCCAGTCCAATCGATTCCACCTTTTTGAAAGCATGAGAAAGCATCAGAATTAATTTTTTTTCCTGATGTAGAAACGAAATCAGAAAACACAACATCAATATCCTCAATATCAATTTTGCTGGCAAGCAGTCCGAGCTGAAATGCATAATATTCACCTTGCTGAACATGATCGCTCAGTTTATTTTTTAAATCCTCTGATACCCACCGATAAGGCAAATCATCCCACATCCTGATAGGGTGATATCTGTCTTCGGGAAATAATAAAAAGTTTTTATCCTGATGTTTTTTGAGGAAGCTTTTATATTCTTCTGAAGTTGCAATAATCTCCATTGGAAAGAATGAGTGTAGCTCACTGATTGCCTGGGCTTCAATGGCTTTTGCTTTGGGAAGCTTGTTTTCCTTCAGGCTTTTCTCCTTCCATCCAGCATCCGCAAGATCCTGCGGTTTTCTATAAGTGACTGTCGGATAATTACTTCTTCCCCCACCAATATATGGAAGGTAGTAGAAATAGTATTCTCCCTTACCATCAATAGGTTCAAAGATGAAATCACCCTTTTCCCTGCTAATGTTTACTCTTATCAGGTTTGTTATTCTCTTTCCTGATTTTGCCGAAATTATAATCACTTCTTTTTGTGGAGGATCAACATCTTTTCTTCTCCATGGAATACTAACATGAACTGCTTTTGCATCTTTCCCTACTTCTACCAGTATGCGATGGTTACCCAGTGAATCGGGATCCCACTTACCGGTAGAATGCTTAAGTTCCTGGGCCTGGCCTGTAAGGCAAAAAGAAACAACAACGAGTATTGAAAACAGCTTTTTCATGTAAAAATCTTTAGGTTATTTTTAAATCCTGCATTTTATGTAATCAAGGATATGCTGTAAAATTAAGGAATTTCATAGTTCTATTGGTCTGTGTAAACAAACCTAATAGATAAAATATTACATTTGAGGCTAATCTAAACAATAAGCAGTCTATGTTCCGAACTCGTCTTTCCCTTCTGACTATTATTATTGTATTGTTAGTATCTGCCTGTGAGAGTGAATTTGATCCAACTGCTCCGTCAGGTTCCACGCCTTATGTTGTGTGTGTGTTGAACCCCAAAGACAGTGCTCAGTATGTTCGTGTTCAGCGGAGCTTTATTGCTCAGGAGAATGCATATAATTTCTCTGACAATCCGGATTCGCTTTACTATAAGCCTGGTGAAATTCAGGTTTTTCTTGCTCGCTTTGATACTCTTGACGGTGCCATGATGGAGGCTCCTATTGAGTTATACATTACAGATGAGCTTCCTAAGGATTCAGGATCATTCTCCTCTGA
>CAYXQX010000255.1:0-6002 GCA_964467485.1 uncultured Porphyromonadaceae bacterium
CATGGACCTTTGATGGTTGTTCAGCTGATCCCGGACGTACAGGTTGGGGAGTAATCAATGATAATTGGGGCGGATTCGATGTTAGTGGAATTCAGGGAAATGTTTTACAAGAAGGAGGATACGGTTTTTTGATGAATACCTTTGATCTGGCATGGTCGCTGGTTCCAATGGTTCGCTATGAACCTCAATATTCTCAGACTATTGGGAAATGGATGCTTAATGCAGCCAATTCTGTTCGACTATTTTATCCTTATGAAATTCCGGATAAAAATCAATGGCTTCCAGAGAGAAAAGATGTAACAAAAAATGTAATTGCTTACGAAGGATTGAAAAAAACCGATGTCTATGATAAGGAAGAGTTAAAGGGTGTTTCACCTGTTGCACTTGGCGATGGACCCCATTGGGTAATAGGTCAACCATCAATATCTATGTTCAGTATTTATGGATCGGCTCACGTAGGAGTTTTTGGCTCAATTATCAGAGAAACGAATGTTGAGCAAGTTCTTCAGTTGAATTGCCTGGCGACAGATTTTTATAGCAAGCCCGCTTTTCCAACTTACATCTATTATAATCCCTTTGATGAAGATAAGTCGATTGAATATTATAATGAGAATGAGCCCGTGGATCTTTATGATGCAATTCAACATAGAATTGTGGCTACAGAAATTACAAATACCGGTAGTTTTATATTGCCGGCTAATCAAACTAGGCTGATTGTGGAAATTCCTTCAGGAGCTAAGCTGGAAAGACAAGGAAACAAAACAAGCTTAAATAATATCGTTATAGCTTATAAATAGGCTGTATGAGTATAAGTTGAAGTATCGTGAAATAATTAAAATTCTTCTTATGAATTTGAAAAACAAAATTACTTTTATTCTATTCCTGGGCTTATTGGTAAATCCATTGAATAGTAGCGCACAGGATCAAAGCATTTCCGGAAAGGTTACTGATCCGGAAGGGAACGAGCTAATTGGTGTTAATATCGTTATTAAGGGTAGCTTCATTGGCACCATCACCTCTTTTACCGGTGATTTTACATTGACTATACCGGCTGATATTTTGGAACCGGTTCTTAGTGTATCTTACATCGGATATCAGTCCCTTGAAGTACCTGTAGGAAGCACAACCAGCTTCGATATTGTAATGATGGAAGACCGTGAATTACTGGACGAGGTTGTTGTGATTGGATACGGGACTCAACGAAAAGTTGATCTTACAGGATCTGTCTCAAGTGTGGATATGGATGAAATGGAAAATCTTCCACTTGCAAGTGTTGATCAGGCTCTGCAGGGTAAAGCTGCCGGTGTAAATATTACTCAAAACACAGGGGCTCCCGGAGCAGGAGTTGCCGTTCGAATAAGGGGTGTAGGTTCTATCAATAGTAGCAATTCTCCCTTATACATTGTGGATGGTGTTCCAACAATTGATGCACTAAGCAATTTAGCCGTTTCTGATATAGAATCTGTAAGTGTACTTAAAGATGGTGCATCTGCAGCTATTTATGGTTCGCGAGCGAATAATGGTGTAGTCCTTATTACTACAAAAAAGGGAGTTGGCGGAAAAACTACTGTGAATTTTAATACCATGATGGGAGTTCAGCGTCCCGGTCCTATTACAGAAATGACTAACAAGAATCAGTACGTTGAAATGTATAATGAGGCAGCAAATAACGATAATGCTTTTATATCTGATGATCTTTTGAAAAGACCATTGATCTCTCCGGCGTATTCAGCTACTCTTCCTGATGTTGATCACCTGGACGAGATATTTCGGAATGCACTTATCCAAAATCACAGCCTTTCTGTAAGTGGAGGAAACGATAAAACAAGATATATTCTTTCAGCCAGTCGTTTTGGACAAGAGGGTATTATTTTGAATAGCGATTATAAACGTACCACTGGAAAAATCAGCCTGTCTTCAGATGTTTATGATTGGCTAACAATTGGCACAAATATCAATATTTCACAAGACGAAAATAATATAACAGGTAGCAGCGGAGATGGTTATGGAGGAAATGGAGGTAGCGTAGTTCGTTACGCCTTCTTTAGAACTCCTGCGATTCCGGTTTATGATGAGAATAATGAATTTGTTGATAAACCTGAGTTTCCTGCATTTTTTGGAGATGGATATAATCCAGTTGGTCTGGCAATGAATCAGAATAATGTAAGGGCTGAGAATCGGGTTTTTGGCGATGTAAATGCTACCATAAAGTTTACGGATAAAATAAATCTGATTTCTACTCTGGGAATAGACAAGTCTGATTTCAATCAACGAAGATTTGATAAGACCTGGGGAACCGACGATAGAATTAATGGTACCAATACCCTTTCAGTTAATGATGGTGGGATTATGAATTGGTCGTGGAGTAATGCTCTTAGCTTTAATACGACACTTGCAGAAGATCACAATATTTCTGCCATGTTAGGAACGGAATTAATCAAAGGATCAATCTATCAGCATTCTACTTCTGAAAAGGACTTCCCTGATCAGGATTTAAACCTTGTATATCTGGGTAACGGACAAGGAACTACAGTCGCTACTGAATCACAAGCGGGATATGGTTTAGCATCTTTTTTTGGAAGGGCAAATTATAACTATAAAAATAAATACCTCTTGTCTGCCACTCTTAGGGAGGATGGATCTTCCCGCTTTAGTGAGGATAACAGATGGGGTACTTTCTATTCGCTTTCTACAGGATGGCGTGTAGATAGAGAAGATTTCTTTGATGATGTTTCAGAAATTAATCTACTTAAGCTCAGAGCATCATTTGGTGCAATTGGTAATCAGGAAATCGGTTATTATGCATATACTGATCAGATTAGTTCTAACTATAACTATCCCTTTGGAGGCGTTTCTTATGATGGCTATGCCAGATCAATATATGGGAATGTCGATGTTCAGTGGGAAACAAGTAACCAATACGATTTTGGACTTGACCTTAGTATGTTTAACCATCGTTTAAGTTTAACAGCCGATTACTTCTATAAGCTTACGAGTAATATGCTTACTCAGGAGCCAATTCCTCCATCTGGAGGCTCCATTGAGCCGGCATGGGTTAACAAAGGTAAAATTCTTAATAGCGGATTTGAATTTGAGTTAAACTATAAGCAAGCCTATGATAATGGATTAATCTCAGTTACGGGGATGCTTGCTACACTTCATAATGAAGTACTTGAGCTTGATGCTCCTATCTCCGGAGGTCGGATTGATAACGGAGTATTTGCCACGCTTACTCAGGAGGGGCAAAGTGTAGGGGCTTTTTATCTGTATGAAATGGAAGGAATATTTCAGAATACAATTGAAATCGTTACTCATGCAAATCAGGGAGATGATATAAAACCAGGGGATGTTATGTATAAAGATCAAGACGACAATGGGATAATCGACGAGAACGACAGAACTTTTGTGGGAAGTGCAATTCCTGATTTTACATATGGTTTAAATCTTGCTGCTGAATACAAAGCTTTTGACGCTTCCTTGTTTTTGCAGGGTAGCTATGGAAATGAAATTTACTATCAGATTGCTACGGACATAGAAGGATTCTATCGACCTTTTAATGTAACACAAAGGTATTATGATGAGCGATGGACAGGAGAAGGTACAAGTGATACTCAACCGAGAGCTTCCTGGGCAGCCAAAGCAAATAATACAAAACTATCTACTCGCTTTCTGGAAAGTGGAGCTTATTTGAGACTCAAGAATATACAATTTGGATATACTCTTCCCGACGAAATAGCTCAAAAGGCTTACTTCGAAAAGATGAGGGTATATGTTACAGGGCAAAACATACTGACATTCACTAAATATCCGGGTCTGGATCCGGAAATGACAGTCAGTGATAACTCTACAGCCGAGGGCGATCGCGCTTCCGGAATTGAATGGGGAACATATCCTTCGGCAGTTTCTTACAGTGTTGGTTTACAAATAACTTTTTAAATAGAATCAAGATGAAATATTTAAAACTTAAAGTATTGATTACTATAGCAGGATTGGCCTTCAGTATCGGATGTTCAGATTTTCTGAATGAAGATCTTCAGGGTACATATTCAAATTCTACATTTTATAAAACCGCTGAACATGCACTTTTGGCAACCAATGCATGTTATGAACCACTTGCATTCAAATCGGTTGAAAATAATATATGGGTTTTTGGTGACGTAGCCTCCGATGATGCAGTAAAAGGAGGAAATCCGGGTGACCAAAGTGAAATCTCTTTTATTGAAAACTTTGATACCAATCCTGATAATGGATTTGTTTTAGCAATTTGGGAAAGGTATTACAATGGTATTTCCAGAACTAATGAAGTAATTGCAAAAGTGCCAGGTATTGATATGGACGAGACTTTAAAGAAGCAATATATTGCAGAAGCAAAGTTTTTACGTGCCTATTATTATTTTCAGCTGGTAAATATTTTTGGTGAAATTCCTTTAAAAACTGAACCCGTAGAAACCGCTTCCGATTTGAATGTTTCTCTGTCCAGCGTTTCAGTTGTGTATGGTCAAATTGAAACAGATTTATTGTCTGCAAAGAACGATTTACCGATAAATATTTCTAACGGAAATCTTGGAAGAGCTTCTAAAGGTGCTGCTTTTGGATTATTGGCTAAAGCTTATCTATATTCAGAAAATTATGAAGAAGCAATTGCTTATGTGGATTCCCTCCAGGCTCTGAGTATTTATGGCCTTATGGATGTTTACAAGCAGAACTTTATGGTGGCTTATGAAAATAATATAGAATCTATATTCGAAATTCAACATCTGACAGATCAAGATCCATTTCAGGGTAGCGCCATGAATCAATGGTTTGCTCCAGCTGTGGAGAATGGATATTATTTTGACGTACCCAGACAGGATTTTATCGATGAATTTGAAGTAACTACAGGTGGTGTGGTAGATCCAAGGCTGGATTATACTGTAGGGCGTGCCGGAGAATCATGGATAAATGGAGAGAGCTTTGATCCTCAGTGGTCACCTACAGGATACCTTCAGAAAAAACATCTTCAGCCGCTTGCTGAAATTGAGAAAAAATCAAAGGGGAATGGCGACTTAAACTATACCTATATGAGATATAGTGATATACTGCTAATTAAAGCTGAAGCACTGAATGAATCAAACAGAACTTCAGAAGCCTTGATTCCATTAAATGAAGTAAGAAGAAGAGCCCGGGAGAGTTATCTCTTTGATGAGGACTTGACAGGTCATGGATCTGTACCTGCAAATTTGTTACCGGAAATTAATGATAATTCAAAAAGCGCTGTAAGACTGGCAATCATGCATGAGAGAAGAGTTGAACTGGGATTTGAATTTCATCGTTATTTCGATTTAGTGCGCTATGGTAAAGCTAAGGCTGAGTCTGCTCTTTCGTACACCAATTTCAATTTTGACACAAAAAGATATTTCCCAATTCCTCAAAGTGAATTGGACATTAACTTAAATATTAATTATTAATCTAAATTTTTCAATTATGAGAACAATCAAACATGGGTTTTTTACCTTAATTTTAATGTTGGCTTCAGCATCTTTTTTGATGGTAAGCTGTGACAAGGATGATGATGAAGAAGTAGTAGTTACAAAAACTGCACTTTCAACTGCTATTTCTGCTGCTCAGGATCTTATGGATTCTACTACTGAAGGTACTGCTGAAGGTCAATTCATACGTGGCTCAAAAGATGTATTTCAAATAGTTATTGATGCTGCGATTGTTGTAAATAGTAATGTTGATGCTAGTCAAATGGATGTTGACAATACGGTTATTGCAATAAATGCGGCAATAGCAGATTACAACACTAACATCGTCTCTGCTATTGCTCCTGAAGCATTGGTTGGACATTGGACATTTGACGATGCTTCTGGAACAACTTTAATGGATTATTCAGGAAATGAATTTGACGGAACTCTCATGTCAGGTGATGACACATGGGGTGGTGTACTACCAACATGGGCTACAGACCGTTTTGGAAATGCAGGTGGAGCCCTTGCTTTTGATCTAGGATCTTGGGTAAG
>CAYXQX010000256.1:0-3634 GCA_964467485.1 uncultured Porphyromonadaceae bacterium
GTTTGAAGTATTTGATTTTGATAAGGTAACAGGAGAATTGTCGAATTTTATTATGCATATGGCAGGAGACAAGGAACATGGTAAAACAAAATTTGCCCGAATGGCCTACGGTGTAGAATTCTCCCCTAGTGGAAGGTTTTTATACGGAACTAGTAGGGATGGAGGCTATGTTTATCAGTGGGATCTTTCTATAGGATCTCCCACAACAATGAGGGGTTCAGTATATTTTATACGGAGTAGCCCGGAACAAAATTATGGTGCATTACAACTTGCTCCAAATGGGAAAATCTATGTTGCTACGGTAGGTCAGGATTATCTGGGTGTTATCAATAGTCCCAATAATCTGGATTGTGAATTTGAGGAATTTGGTGCTCGTTTGCTTGACAATGAAAAAGTCAAAGGAGGAATTTGTGAATTGGGTTTACCTGCACCTGTTCCGACAGGGGCTAAGCCAGAAGTATTCTATTATAATCATACATGTTTGGGTGAAACAACCTTATTTTACATTACAAATCCGAGAGAATTTGGATCTAGTCCTTTTCAGTATACAATTTTTAATGACGAAGGAATGAGCATCAGTACTGCAACCTATATAAGGGACGATGAAACAGGGATCTTTCATTATGAATTTCTTTTTCCGGAGGCTGGTAATTATGAGGTTGTTTTACAAGGATCAAAAAATGGAACTCTAACGAGTTATTCAAGAGAAATAACCATTTATGCTCCGCCTGAAAATCCTTGGCCTCAGGATACTGTCTTTTGTACCGGACAACAACTGGATCTGGATGCTGGGAATGGGGCATTTTATTATTGGGTCGAATCCACAGCCAGGGACAGGCATTTAATTGTGGAGTCTTTGGGAATAAACCCATCCACCGATGCAGAATATTTGAGAAAGCCTTTCAGAGTATTTGTTACGCATTATAATGGATGCCTTACGATGGACTCAATAATGGTTCTTAGAAAGTTTCCTCCGGTTTTGAGATATGAAACAACTGAGGCCAAGTGTAATGAGCCCAATGGTACTGCTACTGTAATACCCAATGGGCCAATTGAGAACTATACATACGCATGGGATGATTCTCCTGATGAGAAAAGCAACACCTTATCCAATATTGCAGGTGGAACTTATGGAGTATTGGTAAATAACAAAAAAACAGGATGTGGATCATATATTGAAATCCCTGTGATCTCCAAGGGAGCAGTAAGAATTGTTGCCTCAATAGATAGCCTGGTTTGTCCGGGTACCGAAATTACCCTGACTGCCGTGAATGCTGATTTTTTTGATTGGATTTTTCCGGAATCAGGGAATGATTCCTCTGAAGTTGTTGTTAGCCCTATGGAGACAACAACCTATAGCGTGAGGGGAACATCAATTAGTGATGGAGATACTTGTATAACTGTTGCTGAGTATACTGTGGAGGTTTATCCGATAAATATTCCTGATCTGGGTGGGGATAGGAGTTCGTGTTTTGGCGATACAGTTTGGATCGATGTCCCGGGTAATTTCCTTGAATATAATTGGAATAATGGAATGACTGGTCAGTCGATTATGATAACAGAGCCGGTTGATAAGCTGGTTCTCGATGTGATAGATACAAATCACTGTCCTTTCCGGAATGAAATTTTTGTTGAATTTAATACGATGCCTTCGATTAATGTAACTTCTAAAAAGGCCTTATGTGGGGAATTGACCGGGTCTGGGTCTGTGGTACCGGAAGGAAACCCCGACGATTATATTTTTAAATGGACAGACTTCCCGAAGAATAAAAGCAACAAAATTTTTGATGTCGGGGCAGGCCTGTATAAAGTAAAGGTAACCTCTATCCTTACAGGTTGCGATACCTTGGTGGAGTTAATAATTAGTGAGTTTGGAGCTCCTGACATCGAAATTACAGCTTCGTTTGATGGGGCAATTTGCCCTGGGACAGAAATTACCCTCACGGCTAAAAATGCCGATTATTACATTTGGGATGATCCTGATTTTACCAGAAACGATAGCTTAATTATTGCACCATTTACCGAAACTACATATACAGTGATGGGTGCAGTAAAGGATGAGGAGGGAAATGAGTGTAAGTCTTATGCGAAAATAACAATACCTGTACTGCCTTATGATAAACCTGATTTAGGTCCTGATCTTGAAGCATGTGAGGGAGATACATTAAGCCTGGATGGCGAAGAAAAATATCTTGATTGGTTATGGAGCAATGATATGACGGGCAGGGAAATAGATGTAAGGCAAAGTGATCCCGAACTGGTTTTAACAGCTATGGATGAGAATTTATGTCAAGTAACTGATACAATATCAATAACTTTTCATCCTTATCCTGATGTTTACCTTGGTGAGGATCAAACCTTGTGTACCAATGAGCCGGTAATTTTGGAGGGTGGAACAGGAGCTTCATACCTCTGGAGTACAGATGAAACCACACCTCAAATATCGGTAACTAAGAAAGGAACTTTCTGGCTGGAAATTGAAACTTCAGGCTGTGCTTCAAGAGATAGTATAAGTTTGCAACTGGTTAATCCTGATCTTATTAGAATCGAATCGGTTGTGGTGACGGATATCAGTTGTTTTGGTGAAATTGATGGAGAAATTGAAGTTTTTGCCACGGGATCAGGAGATACATATACCTATTCAATAGATGGTGGAATTAACTATTTTGATAATTCCGGCCATTTTGAGGGCTTACCTGCATCTGATACTTATGCTATAAGTGTGCTTGAAGATTCTGTATGCTCAAAGGATTATTCCTCGGTTGTAAGTATTGTAGAGCCGACAGAGATTACAACAAAATACCGGTTTACCTCACCCAGCTGCGACGGTTGTATGGATGGTGAAATCAATCTCAATCTTGTTGAAGGAGGTAGTCCGCCATTTTTATTCCTCTGGGATGATATGTCCATTACAGATAATAGGCTTAATATAGGTACTGGAAATTACTCGGTAAAAATAACTGATTCCAGAGCTTGTTATACCGAATTGTTCTTCGAACTGGACCTTACCTATAGAATACCTAACGCCTTTACTCCCAATGATGACGGAGTAAATGACCTGTGGAAAATCGGGGTAATAGAATATCATCCTGATGCAATAGTAAAGGTTTACGACTCAAGAGGGCTTCTTGTTTTTGAATCCACCCAAGGTTATCCGGAGCCTTGGGACGGTAAGTACCTGGGAGAATTCCTCCCCATGGGAACATACTATTACCTGATATACCTCAATGAAGAGGATAAGCCTGAAAAGGGCACTGTCACAATCGTACGATAAAACTCTCCCCCTTCACCTAGTTTTAGGGAAGGGAGCCGGGGGGATGGGTTATACTTCCTGTTAACCAATCGTTAACCTTTTATTAACTCCCATAAACATCAGGACGTCATACATTTGAACTGAACTTTAAAAGATAAATAATGAAAGCAAAAGTACTCGTTCAAATTCTGATTATCGCAATACTGGGAACAGCAACGGTTCAGGCCCAGGAAAACATCAACCGTGAGGTAAAGAAAAATATGCGGAAGGTTAAACGTGAAATGCGTAAGGCAAAAAAAGACATTAAGAAAAACTTGAAGGATATCCATATGGATGCTATTAACCTGAAAAATGTTGATTTTGATGGATTCTTTTTCGATG
>CAYXQX010000256.1:3734-5994 GCA_964467485.1 uncultured Porphyromonadaceae bacterium
TTTCGATGATTATTTCGATGATAATGAAGTGATTGTTTTTAATGAAGGGCAGCTGGATAATCTTGAAGATGTTCTCGAAGATTTGGACGTTAACCTGAGAAACCTGGAGTTTATTCACGAATATGAACCATTAGAGGATATCATTGAATTGAAAGAATTGGAAAAACTGAAACATATGGATTTTGATATGCCGGAAATGGTTTTTGAGGCCCCCAATATTGATATCAGGACACCAAGGTATTATGAATACAGGAACTTAATCTCCGAGCAGGGTAGTGTACTCGAATTATCTAAAGATCTTGAAGACGTAAGTATTAGTAAAGATTTCTTTTTTGATGTGAAAAAAGGAGCCAAAACTCTCGATATGAATATTGATGGAACATTGGAATCGGGTGATCTAACTATTACTGTTAAGAAGCCTGACGGAGACGTATTTCAGAAATTCCAGATTAGTCCACTGGCCGATGTCGACTGGAACCAGCGAATGGCATTGAATGAAGAAGGAACAAGCTATACAGGTAAATGGACTATTAATCTAACTGGTGCCAGTGCCACCGGAAATTATAGTTTAAGGTTTAGGGCAAAATAGCATTGCAAATTTCACCTATCCCCCTCTTTCCCCTTTTCCTTAAAAGGTAAAGGGGGATTTTATTAAGCACTGGTGCCCTTGTCCCGTTATCCCTATAAAATTTTAAATTTATTTTCGATGTGGGTGCAAATATTTCCAAACACTTCATCGAAAGATCCTATACCATCAATCTTGATAACCCCGTGTAATTGATTGTATTTCTGAATTACCGGAGCAGTTTTGTTTTCGTGTTCTTGTAAGCGCTTAACAATTTTAGAGGTGCTTGTGTCATATGGCATGCAGCGGTCTGTTTTGCTTCTGGCGTCTAGTCTTTCAATAAGCTCGAGGGTAGGGACCTCAATTTCGATTATCTCGGATATTGCTGTTCCATGTTTCTTGAGCAAACCATCAAGGATGTATGATTGTACCAGTGTTCTTGGAAAACCCTTGAATATGAATCCTTTAACATTTTTAAAATTAGCTAATTTTTTCTCAATTAACTGAACTACTATTTCATCTGGTACCAGTTTCCCACTTTCGTACAATTCAAGAATTTTCTTACCTGTTTCAGTGCCTTGCTTAATTTCGTGTTCGAGCATTGGTCCGGTTGCAACATATTCCAATCCGAATTTCTTAGCAAGAGCCACTCCCTGTGATCCTCTACCGGATCCCGGATAACCGAAAAGAACAATATTGAGGAGGCTTTTACTTAGCTCTTCCTTGATTATCTTTTCAATGTTCTTGCTTACCTTTTGTATGCTCTTTGTTCCGTCAAGGCCATGATAGATACCCTTGTCCTTATAATACTTTAAAACAGGCAGGGTCTTTTCATCGTACTCCTTCAGCCGGTTTCGTATAACCTTTTCATTGTCATCAAAACGACCAGAGGTAATCCCTCTCTGTAGAAGTCTTTCAACCGATATCTCCTCAGGTACCTCAAGACTGATAAGGCAATTAAGGGAGGTGTTCAGCTTTATCATCAAGCCATCCAGGATGTACGCCTGTATATATGTTCTGGGAAAACCATCAAACAGAAAGCCATTGGCATCAGGATTTTCAGTAATGGTTTTTTCAATGATCTGCACAATTATTTCATCAGAAACAAGTCCTCCGGAGGCTATGATATTTTGCGCTTCCAGACCAAGTTTTGTTTTGTTTTTTATCTCCTTACGGAGTAAATCTCCTGTTGAGATGTAAAACAGTTTGTATTTCTCAATCAGAAGTTGCGATTGTGTTCCCTTACCAGCCCCGGGAGGGCCAAAAAGTGCAATGTTTAGCATAAGAATAGAAATTATAAAATTAGGCTCTACGAATATACTTACTTTAAAAATAATCCATAGAACAAAGTATATTTTTAAGCGGTATTATTACCTTTCTTGACTCAAAAATTTATACACATGAAGACACTAAACCTCAAGATTTTGATTTGCGTGCTGGCCATATTATGCTCTGGCCTTGAAGTTAATGCACAGAAAAAGAATAAAAAGAAAAGTGAAACTGAAGAGAAGGCGGAAGATCCGTTGAAGGGTATTTCTCTTGGCTCACTTAAGTTCAGAGAAGTTGGCCCGGCCCTAACATCTGGTCGTATCGCTGATTTTGCCGTTAATCCATGTAACCATAGTGAATTTTTTGTGGCAGCAGCAGCGGGTGGTGTGTGGAAAACCACTAATGCCGGATTTAATTTTAAGCCTG